>JASIBM010000493.1 GCA_030045175.1 Streptosporangiaceae bacterium
GACTTGCCTGACGCGTTGCCGCCGAGCAGGCACACCAGCTCGCCCTCGCGGACATGCAGGCAGATCCCCTCGAGTATCCGCATCTGCCCGTAATACGTCGTGACGTTGTCCAGGCTCAGCAGCGACGCCATCATCTCGGCGTCCCCCGGCATCTCGGCGTCCCCCTGGCTCATCGCGCTCCGCCAGGCTCATCGCGGGGCGCCAGTGCCTGCGGGTCGCGGCCCAGGTACGCCTCGACGACGGCCGGGTGGCTCGCGACCTCATCGAAGCCGCCCTCGGCGATCTTGACGCCGTGATCGAGCGCTACCACCCGGTCCGAGCAGCCGGCCACCACGTGCATGTCGTGCTCGATCACCAAGATCGCCACGCCGCGCTCGTCGCGCAGCCGCCCGATCAGCTCGGTGACCTCGTGGGTTTCCGCCGGGTTCATCCCGGCCGCCGGCTCGTCGAGCAGGAGCAGCCGCGGCATGGTAGCCAGCGCGCGGGCGATCTCGAGCCGCCGCCTGTTCGCGTAGGACAGCGAGTACGCGGGCTGGTCCCAGCGGTACCCGGCCAGCCGTTGCCCGAAGAACGACAGCACGTCCTCGGCGAGCGCTCGCACCTCGCGTTCCTCGCGCCGCGCCCTCGGCAGGCGCAGCACGGACTCCCACGGCATCGCCTTGGTGCGGCCGTAGGTCGCGGCCATCACGTTCTCGATCACCGACATGTTAGGGAACAGCCGCAGGCTCTGGAACGTGCGCGCGATCCCGAGCCGTGCGATCTTGTGCGGTGCCCGGCCGGCGATCGACCTCCCAGCGAACCTGACGTCCCCGCTGGTCGGCCGGTAGACGCCGGTGATCACGTTGAAGACGGTCGTCTTGCCCGCCCCGTTGGGCCCGATCAGGCTCACGATCTCCCGGTCGCCGACCGTCAGGTCGAGGCCGCCAAGCGCCTGCAACCCGCCAAAGGACAGGGAAAGACCGGCAAGATATAGAACGGTACCCGGGTGGCTGGCTTGCTCGCTCATGCGTTGACCTCGACGCGGCGCTTGCCGAGCAGCCCGTTCGGCCGGGCGTTCATCATCACGATCAAGATCGCGCCGATCATGAGCTGCCTGGTGATCGCGGGCTGGGCGATCAGGACTGTCTCCCAGGTGAACGAGGCGAGGTACAGGGTAGGCACCAGCAGCACGGTCCGCCACCACCGGCCCTTGACCTGGACAAGCGCGATCAGCAGGCAGATCAGGGCGACGTAGCCATAGTTGCCCGGCACCTGCGGGTTGGCCGGGACGATCACCCAGTCGCGCAGCACGTCCGCGATCCAGCCGCCCGACGCCGGCTGGCCTGCCACCGCAGACGCCGAGATGGCTCCGGCTATCGCGTGCGCGGCGAGGCCGAGCGCGGCCGTCGCGGCGAGCACGGCGCCGAGCCTGGCCCAGGGGCGCAGCTTGGCTATCAGCGTCAGCAAGATCAGCAGGTAAAATATGTAACCCGAGTAGGCCGGGCTCCGCAGCACCCCGTCATAGATCACCATCACCACGAGCGCGCCGGTCGCAGCGCCGGCGATGCTGCCCGCCCCGCCGAGTATGAGCCCGGCGTAGACGATGATGAGGAACGGCGTGTCGAAGTCCGATGGGAACACGCTGATCTGCTGCGAGGCGTAGATCGCACCAGCCAGCGCCGCGACCATGGCGCCGAAGGCGAACGCCATCAGCTTCACCCGGTTGACCGGGATCGTCATCGACGCCGCCGCGAGCGGATCCTCGCGCACGGCCATGAACGCGCGCCCGGTCCGTGAGGTCTCAAGCAGCCTGAGCACCGCCATCGTGACCACGAGCACGATCACGAGCAGGTAGTAGTAGGCCTCGTTGCTGCTGATCGAGATTCGCCAGACGCCGAAGAACGACGTCTGGATCGGGTCGATGCCGATGATCCCGTCAGGCCCGCCGAGCACGCCAGGAGCCACGTTGTTGGTGAACTCCACGAACGCCTCGCCGAAGAACAGCGTGACGATCGCCAGGTAGTCGCCGAGCAGCCGCCGCGACGGCCAGCCGACGAGCAGGCCGATGAGCGCGGCACCGATCATCACGATCGGAATCGATGCGATCGCGGGCAGGTGGATGCCATTGGGGCCGATCTGCCCGGAGGACAACAACGCGAACCCGTACGCGCCGATGCCGAGGAAGGCGACGTAGCCCAGGTCGAGCACCCCGGCCCAGCCCACGACGATGTTCAGGCCGACCGCCATCAGGGCGACCACCATCGAGTCGATCCCGACCTGCAGCTGGAACTGGCCGATGCCGAGCAGCGGCAGCGCGGCGCCGGCCAGGGCGGCCAGCGCGAGCCTGGGCCACCAGCCGACCCGCTCGTTCACCCGCTGCGCGACGCCGAGGAGGGACGGCAGGTACTCGCGCTTATGCTCTTGCCTGGCGACCCACTCGTCGGCGCCGACCTGGGGGCCGGTCGCTGGGGGCGGCGAATCTGGGCTCACTGCCGGCTCACACCTTCTGCAACTGCGGCCGGCCGAGCAGGCCGGTCGGCCGCACCAGCATCACGGCGATCAGCAGCCCGAAGACGAGCAGGTCGGAATACAGCGAGGACACGTAGCCCGTCATCATGGACCCCGCGATCCCGATCACCAGCCCGCCGAGCATCGCGCCGGTAATCGAGCCGATGCCGCCCACGACGGCGGCCGAGAACGCGTAGAGCCCGGCGGTGAAGCCCATCGTGTTGTTCACCTGATTGAACAGCAGGCCGGCCATCACGCCGGACACCCCGGCCAGCGCCGAGCCGAGGAAGAACGTGGCCGCGATCGTGAAGTTCACGTTGATGCCAAGCATCTCGGCGGCCTCACGGTCGACGGCCACCGCCCGGATCTGCTTGCCGAGCCTGGTCTTGCTGACAAGCAGGCGAAGGCCGATCATCAGCGCGATCCCGAGCGCGACGACCGTGATCTGAAGCGAGTCGATCGTGACCGAGCCGAATTGGATCCCGCTGGACAGCGAGACGAAGTCCGGCGTGTTGTACTCCCGGTACTGCGCGCCGAACAGGAGCAGGGCCGAGTTCTCCAGGAAGAACGAGATGCCGATCGCGGTGATCAGCGGCGCGATCCTGGGCGCGTCGCGCAGCGGCCGGTAGGCGAACCGCTCGATCGCGACCCCGAGCCCGCCGGTGAGCAGGCCGGCCAGCAGGAACATGATCGCGAGCAGCAGCGGCACGGGGATCCACAGCGCGGCGGGCCCGCCGAACCACTGGATCACGAAGAGCCCGACGTACGCGCCGACCATGTACAGGTCACCGTGCGCGAAGTTGAGCAGCTTGAGCACGCCGTACACCATCGAGAACCCGAGCGCGATCAGTGAGTACAGCGCTCCCTGGACGAGGCCGCTGACCAGTTCCTGGGTGAAAAAGCCCATCAGGCGGATGTCCTGTCCTTCATGCTGCCCGGCGCGCCAGCCTGGTGGCTGGCGCGCCGGGCAGCTACATCAACGCGATCAATCAGGAACTCGGGATCAGCTTGTACTGGCCCGCCGAATTGATCTTGAACAGGAAGAACTTGCCGTTCACCAGGTCACCGTGCGAGGTGAACCTGATCGGCTGCCCGAGTATCGAGGTCGGCTCGTTCGTCTTCTTGATCGCCGCGAGCACGTTGGCGCGGGTGGGCGTCTGCCCGGCCTTGCAGACCGAGGCGATCGCCTCGTCGACGACGTGGGTGGCCGCGAACACGGGCGGGCCGAAGGTGCCGAACGAGCCGTACTTGGCATGGGCAGCGGCGACGATCGACGCGTCGGCCGGGATCGCGGTGATGTCCGGGCCGAACGAGGACACGTACGAGCCCGTGATCGTGAACGTGCCCGGCGAGAACAGGCCGTCGGTGCCGAAGATCACGACCTTCTTGTGCTGCGCGGCGAGGTCCCTGCCGAACTGCTGGGCGTTGGTCGCGATCTGCCAGGGCAGCACCACCACGGTCTCGGCCGGGGTGACCTTGGCGACCAGCGAGGAGAAGTCGGTGACCTTCTGCGACACCGATTCGTGGTCGACCTTGATCCCGGCCTTGGTGAAGATCGGCAGCATCTCCGCGACCAGGCCGGTCGAGTACGCCTCCTCGTCATCGACGATCATCAGCGCCTTGGGGTGCAGGTTGCTGATGATGTAGTTCGCGTCCTCCGGTCCCTGCACGCTGTCCTTGGAGACGACGCGGAAGAACGTCGGGTACTTGCCTGTCGTCAGCGCGACGGCGGTCGCCGAGCCCGAGATGAACGGCATGCCAGCCCTCGTCATCAGCGGTCCGACCGCCTCGACCTCCTGGCTGCCCGCCGGGCCTACCACGGCCACGATCGAGGAGTTCGAGGTGAATTGCTGCGTCACGGTCACTGCCTGCGCCGGATTGAGCTGCGTATCGCCCTGGATCAGGGTGATATGCGTCTTGTTGGCCTTGTTGTCCATCGCCAGCGCGAGCTCGGCGAAGTGCAGCTGCTCCTGCCCGAGAGTCGCGACGGGACCGGTGAGCGGGCCCTCCATGCCGATGTTCGCGACACACTTCTTGGCACCACCAGAAGCGGTAGTGCCGCTGCTCTTACTGCAACCGGCCACGACCAGTGCGCCAAGCACGGTCGCGGCAATGACCACGCGCGCCTTCATCAATGCGGTCCCGCCTTCCCTGGGAGGATTGTCATTTGACAGATCAGTCGCAAGCCGCTGCCAGACCCAGGCAGCTGCCCATTGGCCAGGCGGCTGCGAGCCGACCACCTACCGCCCGGCGGCCCTCGTTAAAGTCATGTGCGGCGGGCGTCTTTGCCCGGCCAGATCGGATGACCCCCGGCGAGCCCGCAGGGGCATGGCGCCGCGGACACCCATGCGCCCTCCCGGCCGTTCGGCGAAATTTGTACGCCGATCAAACCATTGCCCGCAGTGGAGTGCAAGGGGGGATATGGAGTGACTTGGCGTCGGCCCGTCAGGGTCCTGTCAGGATCTCGGCGAGCTTGCTCAGGTCGATGTTGCCGCCAGAAACCACGCACACGACCTTGCCGCCGCCCGCCCGGCCGGACAGGGCGGCGGCCAGGGCGAGCGCGCCCGCGCCCTCGGCGATCACGCGGGCCCGCTCGGCGAGCACCCGCACGGCGGCCGCCGCCTCGTCGATGGGAATCGCCAGGGCCGCGTCGACCAGCGGCGCGACGACCGGCCACATGCTGTCGAGCGCCCGCCTGCTGCCCGCGCCGTCCACGAACGACGCGCGGTACTCGATGTCGGCCGGGCCACCGGCCGCGAGCGCGGCGGCGAACGCCGCACCGGTCTCAGGCTCAACGGTGATGATCTTCGTCTCCGGCCGCAGCGCCTTGATCGCGCTGCCGATGCCCGCGGTCAGCCCGCCGCCGCCGAACGGGATGACGACCGCGTCCGGATCGGGCAGGTCCTCGATGATCTCAAGCCCGATCGTCCCGTTGCCCGCGATCACCGCCGGATCTTGGACCGGATGCACGAACAGCCCGTCCATCCCGGCCACCCGGCTGGTGATGATCGCGTCCCACCACTGGTCGTACGGCAGCTTGCGCACCACGCCGCCGAGCCGCCTGATCGCGGCAAGCTTCGCCTCAGGCGCGTGCTCGGGCACGACGATCGTGGCGGGCAGGCCAAGCTCGCGAGCCACCCACGCGACGCCCTGAGCCATGTTCCCCGCGCTGGCGGTGAGCAGGCCCTCCGCCCGCTGCGCCGGGGACGCGAGCATGATCGCGTTGGTGGCGCCGCGGATCTTGAACGAGTTGATCGGCTGCAAGTTCTCGAGCTTGAGGTAAATCTCGGTGCTGCCCGCCGCGGTGCTGGCCAGGACATCGTCAAGCCTGAACCTGATCAGCGGCGTGCGCGTCGCCGTTCCTGCGATCCGCTCCCGCGCCGCCTCGATCTCAGCGAGTTTCATCGCCGCCCCTCCGTCTAGCTCTGCCCGGCTTTGGCCGTCACCCAAAGACGGTATCGATCTCGGCCCGTTCAGCAGGCGTGACGGGATGGCCGAGCGCCTCGCGGACGGGAGCGAGGTGCTCGGGGCGACCCGGGCCGACCACGATCTGGGCGACCCGCTCGTCCGCGAGCAGCCAGGCTAGCGCGAGGCCGGCCATCGAGGTGCCCCGGCGCGAGGCGATCGCGCCGAGCCTGGCCAGGGCGTCGAAGGTCGGCCCGGTGCGGAACCTGGCGTACGGCCCCGGACGCTGGGTCATCCGCGAGCCGGCCGGGAACGGCTCGCCGTCGCGGTACTTCCCGGTAAGCCAGCCGCCAGCCAGCGGGCTGAACGCCACGTACGCGACCTGATTGCGGGCGCAGAGCGGGATGAGATCGCGCTCGTCGCCGCGATCGAGCAGCGAGTAGCTGTTCTGAATAGCCTGCGGCTCGCCTGCCTCCAGGCAGGCCGCTAGCTGCGCGGCGTCGAAGTTGCTGACGCCGTAGGCGCGGATCGCCCCGTCCGCGCGGGCGGCTCCGAACGCACCGAGCGAGTCGGCCAGCGGCACGTCGGGGTCGAAGTCGTGAGCCAGGTAAAGGTCGACCTGATCCACCTCGAGCCGGCCGAGGCTATCCCGCAACGCGCGGGCGATCCGCTCGGGCCGCAGGCCGTGGTCCCCGCCCGCCCGCACCGGGTTGAACGTCTTGGTGGTGAGCACCGGCCGCAGCCCGCGCGAGGACATCCACCGGCCGATCGCGCGCTCGCTCCTGCCACCGCCATAGGCGTCCGCCGTGTCGAACGCGGTGACGCCGAGCTCCCAGGCCGCGTCCATCAGCTCGAACGCCTGGTCCTCGCTCAGCCCCTGGCCGAAGAACTCCGGCGCCGAGCCGATCCCGCCGAAGTTGCCGCAGCCCAGCGCGACTCGGGGGATCTGGAGAGCGGTCACCGGGACATTACACCAAACCCGACGTAGCGCCGGATCACACGAGGCGCACACTATGAGGGTTTCACTCCCACAGACGAGGATCACGCCACATGTTTGACCGGACCGCTGTCGTCGCGATCGGCGGCAACTCCCTGATCAAGGACGCCGCCCACCAGAGCACCCGCGATCAGTACCTGGCCGCGCAGCAAACCTGCCGCCACATCGTGGGCATGATGGCCGATGGCTGGCGGATCGTGATCACGCACGGCAACGGCCCGCAGGTCGGATTCGTCTTGCGCCGCTCCGAGCTGGCCGCCGGCGAGGTACCCGAGGAGCCACTCGACGTCTGCGGCGCCAACACCCAGGGAGCGATCGGCTACGCGCTGCAGCAGAACCTGCGCAACGAGCTCGGAATGCGGGGCATCGCTGCCGACGCGGTGACGCTGATCTGCCAGACCGAGGTCGCGGCCGACGACGCCGCGTTCCAGAACCCGAGCAAGCCGATCGGCGAGTTCATGACGGCCGAGCAGGCCGAGCGACGACGACGGGAGGGCTGGCACCTCATCGAGGACGCCAACCGCGGCTGGCGCCGGGTCGTGCCGTCGCCGCGGCCGCTGCGACTGGTCGAGCTGTCATCAGTACGCCGCCTGATCGACTGCGGCGCGGTGGTCATCGCCGCGGGCGGCGGGGGCATCCCCGTCGTCGCAGACGAGGCCGGTGCGCTGCGGGGTGTCGAGGCCGTCATCGACAAGGACCTGGCGTCGGCCATGTTCGCCACCCAGATCGGCGCCGACCTCTTCGTCATCGCCACGGCCGTGCCGCAGGTCGCGCTCAACTTCGGCACGCCACGGCAACGCTGGGTCGACAAGCTCACGCTCGCCGAGGCCAAGCATTACCTGGCCGAGGGCTCGCACTTCGCCAACGGCAGCATGGCGCCGAAGATCCAGGCCGTCATCACCTACCTGGAGGGCGGCGGCAAGGAGGCGCTGATCACCGCGCCCACCGATCTCGAGCGCGCGGTGGCCGGGCAGACCGGGACCCGGGTCGTGCCAGCCTGACCAGGCCCAGCCGCGCGGCGTGACTGCCCCGCCGCGCGGCGAGGCCGGGCCTCAGCCCGCGCGCCTAGGCGTCGGCCACGCCAACCGATGGCGACGCCTCGCCCTCGGCCCTGACCCTCTTCGCGGCGAGCAGCCAGTACACCACGCCGCCGACGATCAGCCCGAGGAAGACGCTGAAGTCAGAGCCCGCCGACAGCACTATGTTGTGCGGCCCGAGCGTCACGCCGCCGTGCCTGCTGGCGAAGTAGCCCACGTATGCCAGCGACGTGGGCGAGCCATTGGCGTTCACGCTGTAGGCGTTCAGCCACAGCGCCGCGGCGACCATGCCGACGACCTGGGCGATGATCGCCGGCCAGTGGACACCGCCGCTGCGGTAGTACCGCCCGCGCTCGTTCAGCAGGCTGGCCGTGTCGTAGCGGTTCTTGCGCAGCCAGCAGTCGACCAGGTAGATCGCGCACCATGGACCCAGCCAGACGATGATGAACAGCAAGAACGCGGACAGCAGGCTGAAGAAGTCCCCTGAGAAGATCGCGTAGGCCGCGAACGCGCCGCATACCACCGTGTCGATCGCCACGCACGAGACGCGGTGCAGGCGCGGGATCAGGCTCTGCAGCGTGACGCCGGATGAGTACAGGTCGATCGTGTTGATCGCGAAAAGCTGGAAGATGGCGACGATCAGGAACGGCACGATGAACCAGGAGGGAAAGCCCGCGGTGAGGCCGGCCACGCTGGTCGCGCTCGGCACGCCGGTCCCGATGGCCGCGCCGAGCACCTCGAGCAGCATCGACGCGATGCCGCCGCCGAGCGCGACAGCGAGGACGATCCGCTTCCTGTCGGTGTCGGGCGCCAGGTACCGCGAGTAATCGTTGGCGTTCTCCGTCCAGCCCAGGCCGCCGGCCGAGATCACCAGGGCCAGGACGATCAGCATCGATCCCCAGGAGGCGCCGTGCACGGGCACGTGCAGGTTGACCTTCGACGTGGTGAGGATCGCCATGATCACGAACAGGGCGACGAACGGCAAGGTGAGCCAGCGCAGCACCTTGAGCACGGCCGTGTGGCCGAGCAGGGGCAGCACCGCCTGGATGAGGACGGCGACGATGATGAAGATGATCTTGGCGGGCGTTCCTGAGACGAGGTGGAACCTGTCGCCGATGGCGATCACGGCGAGCACCACGAAGGCGATGCCCTCGATCTCGAACCCCACCTGGGTGACCCAGTTGAAGAACGAGGGCAGCCGGTTGCCGTTCGGCCCGAACGGGGCACGGCTGATGGCGAAGGCCGTCGTGCCCGCGCGCGGCCCTTGCACGCTGGCAAGCCCGGTCAGCAGGTAGAACAGGTTGCCAATGATGATCATCAGCACGGCCTGCGCGAACGACAGCCCGAACACGATTACCGCGAGCGCGCCATAGGTCACGAACTCGACATTCCACACGCCGCCGGCCCACATCCAGAACAGGTTGGCCGGCTTTCCCCAGCGCTGGTTGAGCGGCACGTACTCGATACCGCGCTGCTCGACCTGGGTCAGTGGTGGGGGCTCATGCTCGCTGATCACGGCCGCCCCGCTGGACGACCCGCTAGCTTGATCCGTCATGGTCTTCACCGCCGTTCTCGCTGGACGTCCGTGCCTGAGCAAGGGCGATTCCTGCCCACGTGGCCGACATTAAACTGCCAAAACCCCCGGCACCCGCGAGCCACGCCGGCCAGGCCCGCCGCGCCGGAATTCACCCGGCCGTTACCAGGACTGCACGCGCTAGACGACGGAGCCCGGCGCATGGGACCGCGGCCCCGCCAGAGCGCGTGCCACCAGGCCGCGGACCAGGTGATCACGATATCGGCGGTTGCCGTTGATGTCACCAGGCGGTTCATGCCCGCCGTCGCGCAGGCGGCCGCGTCCCTCCGAGCCAAGCCCGGTCAGCCGCCGCCCGCACCTGGCACCGGGTACTTCACCGCGTTCTTGATCATCTTCGCCCTCAGCGCCGCCTCCAGGTCGATGCCGAGCACGTCGGCCAGCCGAAGCAGGTACGCGAACACATCAGCGACCTCCGCCCGGACCGCGTCCGCCTGGCCTTCGTCTGACATGATCATCGCCGACTGCTCTGGCGCCAGCCACTGGAAGATCTCGGTGAGCTCGCCGACCTCGCCCGCCAGGGCCATGACCAGATTCTTCGGGTTATGGAACTGCTCCCAGTCACGCTCGGCCGCGAAGTCGCTGAGCGCGCGCTGCAGGCTTGCGATCGTCATCGACCACGTATAGCAGGCAGCTTCTCGTGCCCGCACGCCCAGCCGAGCGTTCTCCCCGCGCCACGGCAGCACTGATAGCCACGGCAGCACTGATATCCGCGCGCCGGCCGCGCCTACCCCGTTGGCGACCGGTGGCTAATGCGGCAGCGCCCCACTACACTCGCTACCGGATTCGGGCAGAGCCTTCCGCGACGCGGAAGGCCAAGGGGTGGGGGTTTTAATGAGTACCTGGCCAGAGGGCGGCAATGGCGGCGCTTACCAGCCGCAAGGCTGGATTCAGCCGGGCGCGGCGCAGGATCAGGTGCGGCTTCCGCCGCCCCCGCCGCCGACCGCGCAGCTACCCGACATCGTGCAGTCCCCTCCGGGCTGGGCGCAGCCGCCACCTGCGCTGGCTCAGCAACCTGCCTGGATACAGCCTGGTTACCAAGGCGCGATCGCTATCGCACAGCCGACCAACGGCATGGCGATCGCCAGCCTCATCCTCGGCATCACCAGCATCGTGTTCTGCTGGTGGGGACTGTTCAGCCTGGCGCAAGTCGTATTGGCCATCGTGTTCGGCGCCATGGCACTCGGCCGCTCCAACCCCAGCGGGGTTGGCAGAGGGCCGGCGATAGCCGGGATAATCTGCGGCTGCGTCGGCCTGATGTCCTACTTCATCTTCGGGATCTTTACGCTGGGCCTGGGCCTGCTGATCTAAGACGCTGAAGCGGTGACCGCACCAAAGAGCACCGAGGTCAAGTGCGCCTTCTGCGCGATTATTCGCGGCGACGCCGCTGCGGTGGTCATCGCGGAGAACGAGCGCCTGATCGCGTTCCTTGACCACAAGCCGGTGTTCCGTGGTCACGCGCTGCTCGTGCCCAAGCTCCACGTGCGGCTCCTGAGCGACCTGCCCGCGGACCGGGTCGGAGAGTTCTTCCAGATGGCCCAGCGCCTCGAACGCGCGATTGAAGACGGCCTGCGGGCCGACGGCTCCATGGTGCTGATCAACAACGTCGTGAGCCAGTCCGTGCCGCACCTGCACCTGCACGTGATACCGCGGCGGTTCAAGGATGGCCTGAGGTTCTGGCTGGGGCCGCGTCACCCGTACGACGCCGAGCACCCCGCCCAGGAGTACGCGGACAAGATCCGCGAGGCGCTGGCATCCCAGTAGCGCCGCTAAGCCGAAGTGCCGTTGCATGATGTCGGTGAGAAACCGCTCATCGACCTCGTCGAAGCTCCCCGGCTCGGCGCTGTCGACATCGAACACGGCGATCAGGCTCCCCGTCTTGTCGTGTACGGGCACGCAGATCTCGGAGCGGGAGTTGCTGTCGCAGGCGATGTGGCCAGGAAACTTATCCACGTCGGGAACGACCTGGACCTCGCCGGTTCGCGCGGCCGCGCCGCACACGCCGCGATCGAAGGAGATGTGCAGGCAGCCGAGCGTGCCTTGGTAGGGGCCCACGACCAGGGCCCCCTCGTGCGCGAGGTAGAAGCCCACCCAGAAGTAGTAGGGCAGCGCCTCGCGCAGCACGCAGTTGATCGTCGCCATCTTGAGTACGACGTGACTTTCCCCGGCGAGCAACGAGTCAATCTGGCTGGCCGCGTCCTCGTACGCGGCTATCTTCTGTGAGCTAGGAAGACCCATGGTGAACAAGTATCGATCGGCTGCCCTAGCCCCGGGGGGCGACCCCCCGTAACCCCCGCCGCGCCAGCCCGGGGCGAACCCCCCGTAACCCCCGCCACGCCAAGCACCTCGTCACGGCACGCCGGCCAGCCGCAGCAGCGCCGTGGTCGCCGCAGCGGCGATGATCACTACCGGGAACGGCACCCGCCGGATCGCCAGGATCCCGCCGACAAGGACCCCGGCGGGCCTCGCCCACCCGGCGAAGCCGTGACCTTGGGTGAGCGCGTCGGTCGCCACCAGCGCGGTCAGCAGCACGGCAGCGGCGGCGGACAGCAGCCGCCGCAGGCGCTCGGGCAGCCGCAGCCGGCGCCGAAGCAGCGGCCCCGCGACCCGGAACGCATAGGTCCCCGCTGCCAGGGCGATGATGGCGAGCAGCGACATCAGGCGGTGTCCGGCAGGCCGCCAGCGCCTACCGCGCCACTGGCATCCACGGCGTCGCTAGCAGCCACAGCGCCGCCGTCCCGACCGGGACTTGACGAGCGACCACCTGGGCGGCCAGGTCCGCCCCGGCCGTCTGCGCCGGGCCGGGCCACGACCACGCCCAGGCCTACCAGCGCGAGCAGCACGGGCACGCCCGCGGGCAGGAACGGGGTCGCGCCCACCGCCACGACCGCCCCGGCCAGCGCCGCGGTCCTGATCACCGGGTCCGCGAGTGACGGCAGTACCAGCGCGAGCAGCACGGTGGGCAGCGCCGCGTCCAGCCCGAACGCGCTGGTGTCGCGCATCACGGTGCCGAGCAGGGCGCCGATGGCAACGCCCGCGTTCCAGCTTGCGAACAGGGCGATCCCGCACATCCAGAACGCCACCTTGCGCCCGAGTCGCCCGCTCTGGCGCAGCGCGAACGCGAGGGACTCATCGACGATCAGGTGCGCCCCGATCAGCCGGCTCCACCACGAGCCGTCGACCTCGTCGGCGACGGCGAAGCCGTATGGCAGCAGGCGCGCGTTGAGGACCAGCCCGGTCAGCACCGCCGCCACCGCGCCGCCGCCGGCCAGCACTACTCCCGCCGCGGCGAACTGGGCACCACCCGCGAACACGAGCACGGACATCGCGATCGGCACCCACGGCGCCAGCCCGCCCGACACGGTCAGCGCGCCGAAAGACGCGCCGACGATCGCGTCGGCCAGGCAGACCAGCGCGATGTCGCGCGTGGTCCCGCGGTCGACCGTTCGCCAAAACGAACGCATGTTCATTATGCTTAACCAAGCCCGTGCAGTTCGTCAAGTCGAACGAAACGACGCTTGGAGCGAACGCGTGACGAGCACCGCGAGCCAAGGGGCGCGGCACCACGCTAGATTGCGTGGGTGCTGGAGGTCGTCCCCCCGGGCCGGCACTGCGGGGGGGTTCTGGGGGTCGCCCCCCCGGGTTGGCACTGCGGGGGGGGTTCTGGGGGGTCGCCCCCGGGGCCGGCACTGAGCAGCGGGGTGTGCGACGCAGGCGGGATGGGCGGGGCTAGGGAGCGCGTTAAAGGCGCCCGGAGGCGAGTGGGATGACACTGAGCTCTGAACCCGGGGGCAGGACTAGCGCTCCCGCCCTGATCTCCGTGATCGCCGCGGCGATCCGGCGCGAGCGCGACCGGGCCGGGCTTTCGCTTACCGAGCTCGCTCGGCGGGCCGGCCTCGCCAAGTC
The DNA here is from genome assembly GCA_030045175.1 of Streptosporangiaceae bacterium. Taxonomy (GTDB): domain Bacteria; phylum Actinomycetota; class Actinomycetes; order Streptosporangiales; family Streptosporangiaceae; genus Chersky-822. The sequence continues at coordinate 13,424 of JASIBM010000493.1, forward strand.
CAC
>JASIBM010000494.1 GCA_030045175.1 Streptosporangiaceae bacterium
GGCGTGGACATCGACGACAGGAAGCTGGCGTGGGCGCGCGAGCTCGGCGCGACCCACACGATCAACTCGCGCGAGGCCGACCCGGTCGAGCAGATCCGCGCGCTCACCGAGGGCAACGGCGCCGACGTCGTGATCGAGGCCGTTGGCCGGCCGCAGACGTATGAGCAGGCGTTCTACGCCAGGGACCTGGCAGGCACCGTGGTGCTCGTCGGCGTGCCAACGCCCGACATGCGGCTCGAGCTGCCGCTGCTCGACGTGTTCGGCCGGGGCGGGTCGCTGAAATCCTCCTGGTACGGCGACTGCCTGCCCGACAGGGACTTCCCGATGCTGACCGACCTGCACCTGCAGGGCCGGCTGCCGCTCGAGAAGTTCGTGTCTGAGGTCATCGCGCTGGACGCCGTCGAGGAGGCGTTCGCCAAGATGGGCCGCGGCGAGGTGCTCCGCAGCGTGGTCGCCTTTGAGTAGGAAAGGTCGTCGTGGCTGATCCCGTCCGTATAGCGATGTGGTCTGGTCCGAGAACGCTGTCCACCGCGCTCATGCGTTCCTTCGAGAACAGGTCAGACACCGTCGTGGTCGACGAGCCGCTGTACGGCTTCTACCTGGCCCGAACCGGCAGCTCGCATCCGGGACGGGACGAGGTGATCGCATCGATGCCGGTGAGCTGGCCGGACGTGGTCACCGCGCTGGTGTCGGGGCCGGTGCCCGCGGGGTGCTCGGTGTACTACCAGAAGCACATGACGCACCACCTGCTGCCCGACGTGGACAGGTCCGCGCTGGCCGGGCTGCGGCACGCCTTCCTGATCAGGGATCCGCGCCGGCTGCTCGCGTCTTACGCGAGGGTCAGGGACACGCCCACGCTGGCCGACCTGGGCCTGGCCCAGCAGGCCGAGCTGTTCCGGCTGTTCGGCGGGCCGGTCATCGACGCGGCCGACCTCGCGGCGCGGCCGCGGGCGGTGCTCGCGGCGCTCTGCGCCGCGCTGGGGATCGGCTTCGACGAGGCGATGCTGTCCTGGCCGGCCGGGTCGCGGCCGACCGACGGGGTCTGGGGCAAGTACTGGTACGCCAGCGTCTGGGCGTCGACCGGGTTCAGGGCCCCCGACGTCACGGACGCTCCCGACGCCACGCCGGTCTCAGCCCCGCCCCCAGCCCCGCCCCCAGCCCCGCACTCAGCCCCGCTCCCAGCCCCGCACTCAGCCCCGGCCTCAGCCGCCCCACCAGCCCCAGAAACCTCACCAGCACCGGCTAACGCGCTCCCGGCGGAGCTAGAGCCGCTGGCCGCCCAGTGCCAGCCGTTCTACGACGAACTCGCGGCGCACAAGCTGACCTGCCCTTGACCGCGAGACGTCCCCGAACCACAACGTGGGGTCCTTCCTGTCGTTGTAACAACAGCGAGGGCCCCACGTTGTCGCGAGACAACAGCGCTCACGCGCCCGCCACGCCCCGAGAGCTACGTACGAGAGGAGCTTTACCGTGCTACAGCAGTTCGACGAGCGGAACAGGGACATCATCGTCAACGTGGGCGGGCGGCTGACGCACCGCGACCAGGCGGCGGTGAGCCCGTTCGACTCGGCCGTCCAGGGCGGCGACGCGGTCTGGGAGGGGCTGCGGCTGCACCAGGGCCGCATCTTCCGGCTGACCGAGCACCTGGCCAGGCTCCGCAGGTCCGCCCGCGCGCTCGCGTTCGACTCGGTGCCGACCGACGACGAGATCATCACCGAGATCCGGCGCACGCTCGCGGCCAACGAGATGACCGACGGCGTGCACATCAGGCTGACCCTGACCAGGGGCGTGAAGATCACCAGCGGCATGGACCCCAGGCTCAACCAGGCGGGCCCGACGCTGATCGTCCTGCCTGAGCACAAGGCGCCGGTGTACGACGCGAGCGGGATCACGCTGATCACCTCGAGCATCCGGCGGCCGCCGCCCGACTGCCTGGATCCCAAGATCCACCACGCGAACCTGCTCACCTCGATCCTCGCCAAGATCGAGGCCAACGTCGCGGGCGCCGATGACGCGCTGATGCTCGACCAGCGTGGCTTCGTGGCCGAGACCAACGCAACCAACGTGTTCTGCGTGCACGACGGCGTGCTCGGCACGCCGACGCCGGCCGCGTGCCCGGAGGGGATCACCAGGGCCGTGGTGTTCGAGCTCGCGGCCTCCGCCGGAATCGAGTGCGCGGCCGGCGACTACTCGCTCACCCAGTTCTACTGCGCCGACGAGGTCTTCGTGACCGGCACCATGGGCGGGATCGCGCCGGTCATCAAGATCGACGGGCGGGTCATCGGCAGCGGCCGGCCTGGCCCGGTCACCGGCAGGCTGACCAAGCTGCTCGCCGACCTGACGGCGACCACAGGGACTCCCGTATCGGGTATGGCGCGCGACCGTTAGTCATGTCATGTTAAAGGTGACGGCACATGACCGGCGACGAACGGAGGATTCATGAGCGCCTCACGGATCACAGCGCTGGCGGCAGCCCTGCTTGCCGCCGCGTCGCTGACCGTCGGTTTGGCTGGCCAGGCGGCGGTCGCTGCCCAGAGCCGACACGACACGCATTACGACATCATCGGCTACGGCTATGGCACCGGCTCGACGTCCCTCGCCGCCAAGGAGGCGGCTGAGGACAGCCTGGAAGGCGACTACTACGGGTGCACCCCGCCGCTCGGCGACCTGGTCTACGACACCGAGGGGTCTAACGGAATCTGGAGCGCCGAGGTAGACGCGAATTGCGAGGGACTGAGGTAACCCCGCCCGCCGCGCCAGCCTAGCCGAGCGGGCTAGCCAGCCAGGACCACGCGAAGCGCGATGACCCGCTCGGCGGCGGCCTTGAACGCCGTCTGCTGGTAAGCCGAGTCGCGGGAGTAGCTGGCCTTCAGCGCGTTCATGGCGGTCCGGCCCTCGTAGAACGACTGCTGCGCGCAAAGCAGCAGGTCCATGCCGGCCCTGCTGGCCAGTACCGCACGAGTGGCTATCGATCCGAACGGGTCCAGCGCGCCGGCCTCGAGCGCATCGGTGATCGTCACGCCGCCGAACCGGAGCCGCTGGCGCAGCTCGCCCTGCACGATCTTCTTCGACAGCCCGGCCGGGAACTTCGGGTCAAGGGCCGGGTAGATCGCCCACGAGACCATGACCAGCTTGACCTTGGCGGCGATCGCCGAGCGGTACGGCAGCTCGTCTACTGACCTGATCTCCGAGAGCGGCAGGTCCAGCGTGACTGGCCGCAGGTCGGTGTCCTGGTACTGGGCCGCGGCGCCGAGGCCAGGGAAGTGCTTGACGGTGGCCGCGATCCCGTTTCGCTGTTCCGCCTTGACGAACAGCGTGCCGAGCCTGGCGACCGTGGCCGCGTTGTCGCTGAACGAGCGGCCGTACTCGTCGATGAAGTTGTCCGGCTGCCGGAACACGTCGAGGACCGGCGCGAGGTTGACGTTCAGGCCGACGCTGCGCAGGTTCGCCGCCGCGCCTGCGCCCGCGGCCGTGGCGGCCGCAGGCGGGTCTGCGGACTCCCCGACCTGCTTTTCCGACAGGTAGGGCTGACCAGGCAGCCGCCGGACCTCGCCGCCCTCCTGGTCCGTCATCAGCAGCAGCGGATAGCGGCGCAGCGGGTTGAGCCGGCTCGCGTTCGCCCGCTCAAGCTCGGCAGTCACCTGGGCGAGTTGCGCGGGCGTGCCGACGTTGCTTGTGAAGAAGATCACCCCGGCCGCCTCGCCGTGTGAGATCAGGCGCAGCAGCCCGGTGGGAGGTTCCAGGCCCTGGTAGCTGTAGATCACGCGCTGGCCAGCGAGCTGAGCGACGCTCATGTCCGGCAGCGCCGCCCTGGCCGCGGCGAAGCCGCCAGCGACCGGTGATGTCACGCCCCTTGCCAGGCCGATCGTCGGAGACACCGCGGAGAGCCGCCCGGTGCCATGATGCCGGTTAGGTGACGAGCTCGGGTGATCACCCGCCGTCCGCGTCGGGAACTGGGATGCCCCCGGTGTGCCGAGCACCCCGTGGTGTCCGGCCGCCGCGCCCGCGGTGAAGATCAGGATCAAGGCGATCGCGACCGCCGCGCCTGCGACGGTGATCAAGAGCATGGTTCGGCGCACGGGACTGGCCTTTCAGCAAGCCAGCCACGCTTGGCAGGCTGTCGCGTTCGTCGCGCTGTCCTGACCGGCGAGCCCGGCGCTTTTCATTGCTGCAATGCTACGGATACCTAACGCTCCGCGCACGGCGATCGATTCCACCAGACTATGACCAACACGGCGAGACCGGCACAGCCGGGGCGGCACGGCGAGCTCGGCGGGACACGCCAGATGCGGTCAATACGCTGAAGCGCTGACTGGCTGACTCGATCCAGATACGCTGCGTAAGCCATTCAAGCCAGCACGACCGAGCCAAAAGATGAGGGAAGCTCATGGTGCAACGCGACACGCCGTGGCCACCCGGAACGCCATGCTGGGTGGACCTGAGCGTCGATGACCCGGGCAGGGCCAAGGCGTTCTATTCCGCCTTGTTCGGCTGGGAGGCGCAGGAAGGCCCGCCGGAGGCGGGCGGATACCTGCTCTGCGAGGTAGACGGCCGGCCTGTGGCCGGCATCGGCCCGAAGATGGGGTCCGGCGATGAGCCGAGCGCCTGGACCACGTACCTGGCCAGCGAGGACGCTGACGAGACGGCAGGCAAGATCGCCGCGGCGGGCGGGCAGGTGCTCATGGCGCCGCTCGACGTGATGGACGTGGGCCGCATGATGGTGGCCACCGACCCGGCTGGGGCGGTCTTCGGCGTCTGGCAGGCGGCGAAGCACACCGGCATGCAGCTGGCGAACGAGCCGGGCGCCGTCTGCTGGAACGAGAACATGAGCCGGGACTTCGACGCCAACAAGGCGTTCTACCACGCCGTCTTCGGCTACAAGTACGACGACATGAGCTCCGGGGACTTCCGCTACGCCACGTTCCGTACCAGCGATGACGGACTCGGCGGAATCGGAGCGCTCGACGCCTCGGCCGACGTTCCCTCGCACTGGCTGACGTACTTCACGGCCGCCAGCACCGACGACGTGGTGTCGGTGGCGACGGCGCTTGGCGGCCAAGTCATACGGCCTGCCTGGGACACGCCGTACGGGCGGATGGCCATCCTCAGCGATGACCAGGGGGCCGTCTTCGCGCTCATGGGCATGGCGTCCGGCGCCGCGGCCGAGGGCTAGCCAGAGTTCGCTATGTCGCGGTGGCGCAGGCCAGTCAGCCCGGCGGCGGCCAGCGCCACCGCGATCACGCTCAGCCAGATCAGCGGCGCGGCGCTGACCGAGCCGCCGGGCAGCCTGGGCGCGTGCGTGAACGGCGACACGTCAAGCACCCAGTGCGACAAGCCCAGCGTGGTGCCGAAGAACACCACGAGCACGACGACCCCGAGAGCGCTCCAGCTCATCTGCACGCTCGTCGCCGGGGTCAGGCCGAACAGCGCGACCGCGAGCCCGGCGAGCACGCCCACGGCAGGCGCCTGAGCCAGCGACGCACCCACGAGCCTGGCTATCTCACCGCCGGCGCTTGCGCCGGGGCCAAGCGCGCCCGCGCCCGACCGGGCCGCGAGGCCGAGCCCGGCGCCTAGGCCGATCAGCGCCAGGATCGCGATCGCGCCGCCGAAGGCGATGAGCACGTGGCTCAGTCCCCAGC
>JASIBM010000495.1 GCA_030045175.1 Streptosporangiaceae bacterium
CCGCCGAGCAACCTGATATCGGCCGTGGTCAGGTGCGTCGCGTGCACGACCGTCGTGCGCGGGCCGAGCGCACCAGCGTCGTACAACACGGCCGCCGGCGTGCACCGGTACGCGGCCAGGCACGCCTCGTTCTCGGCGACCTGCTCGGACAGGTGCGCGTGCAGCGGAGCGCCGACCTGATGGGTCCAGGCGACGACGGGGTGCATCTGCGCTGGCGGCACCGCTCGCACCGAGTGGATGGCCGCTCCGACCCGCGCGGCCGGCCCGAGCACGCCGCACTCGTCGGCGCCGAGCAGTCCGACGCGCTTCACCCACGCCTGCGCAGTTCCGTCGCCAAAGCGCAACTGCGGGCCAGCCAGCGGCATGGACCCGCCTTCTTGATCAAGCCCGCCAGTCAGATAGCAAGTGTCGAGCAGGGTGATGCGCAAGCCCGCCTGGGCCGCGGCCTCGATCAGCGCGCGGCTCATCACGTTCGGGTCGGAGTATCGCCGTCCCCCAGGCCCGTGATGCAGGTAATGGAACTCGCCCACGCAGCTGATACCGGCCAGCGCCATCTCGGCGTATACCGCGCGGGCGAGCGCCAGGTAGCCGTCCGGGTCCAGCCGGCCGGCCACCAGGTACATCAGCTCGCGCCAGGTCCAGAACGTGCCCCTGCCCGCCTGCCCGCGTCCTCGCAGCGCACGGTGGAATGCGTGCGAGTGCCCGTTCGCCAGCCCCGGCACGGTCAGTCCTGGCAGCCTGATCACCCCCGCAGGCGCAGCGGTGGCCTCGACGCCGGGACTGACCTTGGTGAACCTGTCGCCGGCCGCCTCGATCAGCACGTCGCGCCGCACGCCCACGCCGGGCAGCCAGGCAAGCTCCGCGTGCCACGCGCGGGTCTGGGTCATCGGCAGGCGAGCTCCTCGAGCACGATGGCGAGCGCAGCGACGCCGGCCGCGCAATCGGCTGGCTCGGCGTGCTCGGCCGGCGAGTGCGACACCCCGGTCGGGTTGCGCACGAAGAGCATCGCGGCCGGCAGCCTGGCCGCGAGCACGCCTGCGTCGTGCCCCGCCCCGGTCGGCAGCACCGGCGCGACGATCTTCCGTGCGGCCAGTGCCCGCACCAGCCGATCCCGAAGATCAAGGTCAAAATCGACAAGCTGTGAGAACGAGTCGCGCCGCTGACTCATCGTTACCCCATGGCCGGTCGCGCTGTCCTGCGCGGCAGCCAGCACCCGCTCGACCAGGTCGCCCAGGCGAGCCTCGTCAGGCGCCCGTGCGTCGAGCCAGGCGTGCACGGCGGAGCAGATCGCGTTGGCCGCTCCCGGCACGGCGACGACCTTGCCGAACGTGGCCAGCCCGCCCACCTCGGCCGCCGCCGTTCGCGCGGCGAGCACGCTCGCCGCATAGGGCAGCATCGGGTCGCGCCGGTCGGCGAGGGTCGTGGTGCCCGCGTGATCGGCTCTCCCGGTGAACTCAAGCCGCCACCTGCCGTGTGGCCAGATCGACTCGGCTACGCCAACGGCGGCGCCCATCCCAGCGAGCGCGCTGCCCTGCTCGATGTGCAGCTCGACGTAGGCAGCGATCCTGGCGAGCCGCTCCGGGTCGGGGCCGATCTGGGCGGGATCAAGTCCCGCCCTGCGCATCGCCCGCGCCAGGCTCACCCCGTCGGCGTCGGTCAGCTCCCGGGCGGTCTCTGCGGTCATCGCGCCGGTCAGCAGCCTGCTGCCCAGGCAAGCCACCCCGAACCGCGAGCCCTCCTCCTCGACGAACGCCGCCACCCCCACCGGCCGCGCCGGCACCAGGCCACGCTCCCGCAGCAGGTCGATCGCCGCGAACGCCGACACGACCCCGAGCGGCCCGTCGAACGCGCCCCCGTCCGGGACCGAGTCCAGGTGGCTGCCGAGCACGATCGCGCCAGCAAGCTCCCTCTTGCTGTTATCAGGAAGCCACCACGCCCAGAGGTTGCCGTTCTTGTCGCACTCGGTGCGGAGGTTCCTGTCGGCAGCGACCTGCCGGAACCAGACGCGGCACTCCGACTCCGCTTGAGTGTAAGAAAAGCGCTGGTAGCCGCCGGTCTGGGCGTCTCGTCCTAGGGGCAGCAGGGACTGCCACAGGGGCAGGGTCCAGGAGCCAAAGGTGCTAGTCATGCGCGCCTCCGGCACGACGCCTAGTCATCCGCGCCTCCGGCACGAGCTTACGAGTGGAGCTCGTGCATCGGGACGCGGACTCCGCGCTCGGCGGCGACCTCGCGAGCGCGGTCGTAGCCGGCGTCGACGTGCCTGACCACGCCGGTCCCAGGGTCGTTGGTGAGCACGCGCTCGAGCTTGCTTGCGGCCAGCGGCGTGCCGTCGGCCACGCAGACCTGCCCCGCGTGGATGGACCTCCCGATCCCAACCCCGCCACCGTGGTGGATGGACACCCAGGACGCGCCGGAGGCGGTGTTGAGCAGCGCGTTAAGCAACGGCCAGTCGGCGATCGCGTCGGAGCCGTCGGCCATTGCCTCGGTCTCACGGTACGGCGAAGCGACCGAGCCGCAGTCCAGGTGATCGCGGCCGAGCACGATCGGCGCCTTGACCTCCCCGCGGGCGACCAGGTCGTTGAACCGCAGCCCGGCCTTGTCGCGCTCGCCGTATCCGAGCCAGCAGATCCGCGCGGGCAGGCCCTGGAAGTGAACCTTCTTCCCGGCCATCTCGATCCACCTGGCCAGCGCCTCGTTCCGGGGGAAAAGGTCGAGTATCGCCCGGTCGGTCACCGCGATGTCGGCGGGATCGCCGGACAGGGCCGCCCACCGGAACGGGCCCTTGCCCTCGCAGAACAGCGGCCTGATGTACGCGGGCACGAACCCGGGGAACGCGAACGCGCGATCGTAACCCGCTAGCTGCGCCTCACCGCGGATCGAGTTGCCGTAGTCGAACACCTCGGCGCCCGCGTCCATGAACCCCACCATCGCGGTGACGTGCGCGGCCATGGACTCGCGGGCTCGCCTGGTGAACCCGGCCGGGTCCTCGGCGCGCAGCGCCGCCATGTCCTCGAACGCGACGCCGCTCGGCAGGTAGGCGAGCGGGTCGTGCGCCGACGTCTGGTCGGTGACCACGTTGACCGGGGCGCCCATCGCGAGCATCGCGGGCAGCAGGTCGGCCGCGTTGCCGAGCAGGCCGATCGACAGCGGCTGGCCCGCGTGCGCGGCGGCGACAGCCCGCCTGATCGCGTCGTCGACGTCGTCGGCCGCGATGTCCAGGTAGCCGTGGCCGATCCGGCGGGTGATGCTGGCCGGGTCGCAGTCGATGCAGATCGCGACGCCGCCGTTCATCGTCACGGCGAGCGGCTGCGCGCCACCCATGCCGCC
>JASIBM010000070.1 GCA_030045175.1 Streptosporangiaceae bacterium
AGCCGGCCGGGTCCGCCCCGGAAGAGCCGGCCGAGCCCGCCCCGGAAGAGGCGGCCGGGTCCGCCCCGGAAGAGCCGGCCGAGCCCGCCCCGGATGAGGCGCCTGCCCAGAAGACGCGGGCCAAGGCCCCGGCTAAGGGCGAGACGGCTGCTGGCAAGGCGGCCGCTGGCAAGGCCGCTGCGCCGAAGGCGGCCAAGGCGCCATCCACCCCGGCGCGCAGCCGGGTGGTGGTTACCGACCTGCCGGCCGACATATTCGACGCCAAGGTCAACATACCGCTGATCCACCAGGTGGTCGTCGCGCAGCAGGCGGCGGCTCGGCAGGGCACGCACGCCACCAAGACCAGGGGCGACGTCCGCGGCGGCGGCAAGAAGCCGTACCGGCAGAAGGGCACCGGCCGGGCCAGGCAGGGCTCGACCAGGGCGCCGCAGTTCGCCGGCGGCGGCGTGGTGCACGGACCGGTGCCGCGCTCTTACGAGCAGCGGACGCCGAAGAAGATGAAGGCGGCAGCGCTGCGCGGTGCGCTCTCCGACCGGGCCAGGCACGGCTTCGTGCACGTGGTTGACGGCTTCGTCGATGGCGACGTGCCGAAGACCAGGGACGCCCTGTCGGTGCTCACGGCGGTGACAGGCCCGGCGAACGGCACGACATCGGTGCTCGTGGTCGTCACCCGCGCCGACCAGGTCACCTGGAAGAGCCTGCGCAACGTCCCTGGCGTGCACCTGATCGACCCCGGCCAGCTCAGCAGCTACGACGTGCTCGTGAGCGATCGCGTCGTCTTCACTGATTCCGCGCTCGAGTCGTTCGTGGCCCGGGCAGGGGCCGCCAGCCAGCAGGAGGGCGAGTAACGATGAGCAAGGTCTACAACCCTCGGGACATCCTGATCCGGCCGGTGATCTCGGAGAAGAGCTACGGGCTGCAGGACGAGTTCAAGAAGTACACGTTCATCGTCGCGCCGCACGCCAACCGGACTCAGATCAGGCAGGCGGTGGAGGAGATCTTCCACGTGAAGGTCACCGGCGTGAACACGCTCAACCGCCCGGGCAAGCGGCGCCGCATCAGGACGAAGTCAGGTCAGTTCTGGGGCAAGCGGCCAGACACCAAGCGGGCGATCGTCAGCCTGGCTGAGGGCCAGGAGATAGACATCGCTGGCCTGGGTGGCTGAGCGGACCAGCATAGGAGCGACAGCGACATGGGCATCCGCAAGTACAAGCCGACCACCCCTGGCAGGCGGGGCGCGAGCGGTGGCGACTTCGCCGAGATCACGCGCAGTGAACCGGAGAAGTCACTGGTTCGCCCGCTGCACGGGCACGGCGGCAGGAACGTGCACGGCCGGATCACCGCCAGGCATCAAGGCGGCGGCCACAAGCGCGCCTTCCGCGTGATTGACTTCAGGCGGTCGGACAAGGACGGCGTCCCTGCCAAGGTGGCGCATATCGAGTACGACCCGAACCGGACGGCGAGGATCGCGCTGCTGCACTACGCCGACGGCGAGAAGCGCTACATACTCGCGCCGAGCGGGTTGCGCCAGGGCGACGTGGTAGAGAACGGCGCAGGCGCGGACATCAAGACCGGCAACTGCCTGCCGTTGCGCTCGATACCGACCGGCACGATGGTGCACGCGATCGAGATGCGCCCAGGTGGCGGAGCCAAGATCGCCAGGTCGGCAGGCTCCAGCGTCCAGCTGCTCGCCAAGGAGGGCAGCTACGCGCAGCTCCGGATGCCGTCAGGGGAGATCAGGCGGGTGGACGTCGCCTGCCGGGCGACCGTTGGCGAGGTCAGCAACGCCGAGCAGGGCAACATCAAGCTCGGCAAGGCCGGCCGGAGCCGGTGGAAGGGCCGGCGGCCGAGCGTGCGCGGTGTCGCGATGAACCCGATCGACCACCCGCTTGGCGGTGGCGAGGGCAAGACGTCCGGTGGTCGTCACCCGGTGAGCCCGTGGGGCAAGCCGGAGGGCCGGACCAGGCCGGCGCACAAGCCAAGCGACAAGCTGATCAGCAGACGACGCAGCAAGAAGAAGCGCTAAGGCCGGGCCGGACGGCGCGTGCATAAGAAACGTAGGAGCACAGGGCGATGCCTCGAAGTCTGAAGAAGGGCCCGTTCGTCGACGACCACCTGATGAAGAAGGTGGACGTGGCGAACACCAAGGGCACCAAGAACGTGATCAAGACGTGGTCGCGCCGTTCCATGATCGTCCCTGCCATGCTTGGCCACACGATCGCCGTGCACGACGGCCGCAAGCACGTCCCGGTGTTCGTCACGGAAGCGATGGTCGGCCACAAGCTTGGCGAGTTCGCGCCGACCCGCACGTTCCGCAGTCACGTGAAGGACGACCGGCGCAGCCGCCGCTAGCGGCCGCCAGGACCAGTAGAGAGCGAGGCAGGACCGATGGAAGCGAGGGCAAAGGCGCGATACGTGCGCGTCACGCCGCGGAAGGCCCGCCGGGTGGTGGACCTGATCCGCGGGTTGCCTGCTGAGCAGGCACAGGCGGTGCTCTCGTTCGCGCCGCAGTCGGCGAGCCAGGCCATCGGCAAGGTGCTGAACAGCGCCATCGCGAACGCGGAGTACACCGGCCAGGTCAGGTCGTCCGGGCTGGTCGTGAGCCGGGCCTGGGTGGACGAGGGGCCCACGCTCAAGCGGTTCAGGCCCCGCGCGCAGGGCCGGAGCTACCGGATCGACAAGCGAACGAGCCACATCACAGTCATCGTGTCCGACGAGGGCGTGGCCGCGCAGCGCCAGGGCGCATCCAGCCGCGCTGCGACAAACCGTAAGGGGAGGTCCAGCTAGTGGGCCAGAAGGTGAACCCGCACGGGTTCCGGCTAGGGATTACCACCGACTTCAAGAGCCGGTGGTTCGACGACCGGCAGTACAAGGCCTACGTCGCCGAAGACGTCGCCATCCGCAGGATGCTGCAGCGTGGCATGGAGCGGGCGGGCATCTCCAAGGTCGAGATCGAGCGCGGGGACAGGGACAAGGTCAAGGTGTGGATCCACACCGCCCGGCCTGGCATCGTCATCGGCAGGCGAGGCGCAGAGGCCGACCGCATCAGGGGAGACCTGGAGAAGCTGACCGGGCGCCGGATCGAGCTCAACATCCTCGAGGTCAAGAACCCGGAGATCGACGCGCAGCTCGTCGCCCAGGGCATCGCCGAGCAGCTGTCCAGCCGGGTCTCGTTCCGCCGTGCCATGCGCAAGGCGATGCAGACCGCGATGAAGAGCGGCGCCAGGGGGATCCGAGTGCAGTGCTCCGGCCGGCTCGGCGGGGCTGAGATGTCGCGGTCAGAGTTCTACCGTGAGGGCCGCGTTCCGCTGCACACGCTGCGGGCCGACATCGACTTCGGCTTCTACGAGGCCCGGACCACGTTCGGCAGGATCGGCGTGAAGGTATGGATCTACCGTGGCGACGCGGCGCAGACCCGCGCCGAGCGTGAGGCCGCGGCTGCGGCGAACGCCCGGGCCGGGCAGCGCCCTGGCCCCGGCGGCGGGCG
>JASIBM010000496.1 GCA_030045175.1 Streptosporangiaceae bacterium
CGCGGCAACCGCCCAGGCCGTCTACGGCCTGGGCGGGGTCGGTAAGTCCGAGCTCGCCCTGCAGCACGCCCACGCCCACCGCGCCGGCTACCAAGTTGCCTGGTGGATCACCGCCAAAGACCAAGCCGAGATTCAGGCCGGGCTCGCCGCCCTGGCCTCCCGGCTGTGCCCGCAGGCCGCCGCCACGACGACCGATGCCGCCAGCTGGGCCCTGGCGTGGCTCCACGCCCACGACCGGTGGCTGCTGGTCCTCGACAACGCCAACGATCCCGGCGACGTGCGGCCATTGCTGGGCCAGCTCACCACCGGGCACGTCGTGATCACCACCCGCCGCGACGCCGATTGGGACACCATCGCAAGCCCGGTCCGCCTCGACGTACTCGACCCAGTCCCGGCCGCAGACCTGCTGACCGCACGCACGAGCCAGCACGACCCGGCCGACCGAGCCGCCGCCAGGGCGATCGCCGCCGAACTGGGCTACCTGCCCTTGGCGCTTGACCAAGCCGCCGCCTGCATCACCCCGGCCAAGCTCACCCTCGCCGCATACCTAGAGCGGCTCCGCCAGCATCCCGCCGCCAGGTATGCCGCTGCCGGGGCCGGACAGCCGTGGTGCGCCATCGCCAGGGTCTGGCACATCACCTTCGAAGCGATCCAGGCGAAGCACCCTGACGCGGTGCGGCTGCTCGACATCCTGGCCTGTTACGCCCCCGACAACGTCCCCAGGGTTATCCTCGGCCAGCCCGGCGACCAGAACGCCCGGATCGCCATCGACCAGGCCCTCGGTGCGCTCGCCTCGTACGGCATGATCACCTTGACGGCCGGGTCGGTCAGCATGCACCACCTCGTCCAAGCCGTCAGCCGCGCCAGCCCGCACCCCCCGCCAGCCCACGGCGCCGCGTTCGGCGCAGGCAATGCGCTAGGCACCGCGCTGAAATGGCTCAACGACGCGATCCCTGCCCAGCCGGACACGAACATGGCGGGCTGGCCGCTGCTGCGCGCGCTGCTCCCGCACGCCGACAGCCTGGCCAGCTGCTATTCGACAGCCCGCAAAAGGCCATGGACCCTGGGCCGGGCTCAAAATGAGCTCGCGAGATTCCTGTCCGCCCAGGGCCAGCACACCCAGGCGCTCGAGATGCAGGAGTCGGCGCTGACGATCTACCAGGCCGCCCTCGGCCCTGACCACCCCGACACAGCCACCGCGCTGGGCAACCTCGCTCTCAGCTACTGCGACCTGGGCAGGCACGCCGACGCGCTGCCGATACAGGAGCGGGCGCTGGCCATCACCGAAGCCGCACTCGGACCCAACCACCCCCACACCGCGATCGCGCTGGGCAACCTCGCCGCCACATGCCGCGACCGCGGGCGGCACACCGACGCGCTGCCGATCCAGGAGCGGGCGCTGGCCATCACCGAAGCCGCACTCGGATCCAACCACCCCAGCACCGCGGCCGCGCTGGCCAACCTCGCCTTCAGCTACTGGAGGCTGGGCCGGCCCGACGACGCGCTGCCGATCCAGGAGCGGGCGCTGGCCATCACCGAAGCCGCACTCGGACCCGATCACCCCCACACCGCGATCCGGCTGGGCGACCTCGCCGCCACCTACCGCGATCTCGGACCCCCCTACGACGCGCTGACGCTGCCCGAATGCGCCCAGGCGATCAGGCAGCGCAGCGCGCGGCCCATCCGCACCGAGACCCGTTCAGGCACCGGGCGGGCCAGCCAGAGCCTTAGGCGAGTTCGCCTTGCAGGATCTCGGCTGCGGGCCGGCGCGCTGCGATCCTGGCCGGGATTGCGGTCAGGCCCGCGATCGCCAGCGGAACTCCCAGCACGACGACCAGCAACCAGCCGACGCTTGGAACGGTGACCGTCTGTCCATTGCCGACGGCGGCGACCAGGCCTATCCCGGCGGGAATGCCGATGGCCACGCCTAGCAGCGCGGGAACCACCTGCACCACCGACAGCCCGGCGCTGACCTGCTGCGGCGTCGCACCGAGCGCGCGCGCTAGCGCCGAGGACTTCCTCGCGTCGAGCGCGGTGGCCCAGGCGATGAAGATCGCGTTCACGGCCGCCAGCGTGATCATCACGACGGAGATGACCAGCAGCACCCGGTCCACGCTTTCGTACCTCGGGTTGGGCAGCGCGGAGAACCCGACGCTGGCCTGCTGCACCTGCGCCGCGTGGGCCTGCACGGTCAGCACGGCGACGATCATCGTCACGGTGACCGCGATGCTGGCCGCGGTCAGCGCCATGCGGCGTGGCCGGCGAGCCGCCACGCGAAGGCCGAGCAGCAGGGGCACGGGCAGCCGCCTGGAGATGGCGACGAGCCAGGCACGGCGCCGGGCCGACCTGGCCGCGTCGGCGAGTGCGGCGACCGTGCTGATCCGCGCCGCGCGGATGGCGGGGACCAGGGTCGCGAGCAGTGCCAGCCCGAGCGCCGTGAGCGTCACGATCCCCACCGTCGACCAGGTGAGCGAGGGCGCGCCCGGACTGCCGACCAGGCCTGCCCCTGGGTTGCTGAGCAGCGGAGCGGCTAGCCAGCCCAGGCACAGCCCGGCAGCGGCCGCGGCGAGCGCGAGGGCCAGGTGCTCGGTCAGCAGGACGACGGCGACCAGCCTGGGCGTCCCGCCCACCGCCTTGAGCAGCCCGATCCGGCGGGTCTGCTCGGCCATCCTGCCGCCGACAAGCACCGCCACGCTGGCTAGCGCGAGCAACACGAGCAGCGCGCCACCGACGACCAGCGCGACCTGGTCGGTCTGCACGATGCGGCCATCTTCCTGGGCGATGCCTTCCCATGACGACAACCCAAGTAGGCCGGCGCCATGCGCCTGGACGAACGCGCCGGCGCTGGCCGGGTGGACCAGGCGCAGGTCCTCGAGGTACGACAGCGGATACGGCTGCCGGCTCGACAACTCCACGCCCGGCAGCAAGGCCGGCAGGTTGCGCGTCGCCAGGCTCCTGGCGTCTGCCCTGGTCAGCCAGACCATGCCGCAATCGGCGGTTGGGAACACGCCGCCGAAGGTGACGTAATCGGCGATCGGGAATTGCACGTCGCCGACGGAAACCGCGATCCCGGCGACCAGGAACGGGCGGCCGTTCAAGGTCACCCGCTCGCCCGCGCGGACCCCCAGCGCGTCAGCGAAGCTGCGCTCGATGACGATCGCGCCAGGACGTATCCAGCTACCTTCGGTCAGCGCAGGCTGGTCGATGGCGGCACGCCCGATGTCGCGCCCCTCGGCTATCACGCCAGCCCGGAGCCGGCCGGCACGCAAGACAGCCCAGGCGACCGGATAGGGGCCGCCGTGACCGGCGACGCCGGGCGCGCCAGCAAGCGCGTGCATCGCGGCGAGCCCGGCGCGGGGCCCGGCGCCCCGTGGCATGGGAGGCATGTCCACGTAGCTCGCCACCACGTCCGGCCCGTGCGTGACAGCCATGGTCTGCTGGAAGGGATTGCTCGTCACGCCGTGCAAGGCAAGCCCCATCGCCAGCGTGGTAGTGGCGGCCATGATCGCCAGCAGCATGAGGACGGCCTCGACCCGGCGGCGACGCAGGTCGCGGGCGGCCAGTCGAAACACCAGGAAGATCCGGCCCATTACCTCAGCTCTCCAGCCCGGCTAGTGCGCCGAGCCGGCCGGCGGCACCATGGGTGCCACCGGTCAGCCTGGTCTCGTCGACGAATACCCCGTCACGCATCGAGATCAGCCGGTCCGCGGTGGCCGCGATCCGCGAGTCGTGCGTGACGACGAGCAGCGTCCGGCCGGCCGTCCGGAGGGTTTCGAACAGCCTGAGCACGTCGAGCGTCGCCTCACTGTCGAGGTTGCCGGTCGGCTCGTCGGCGAGAACGACCTGCGGGTCATTGGCCAGCGCACGAGCGATGGCCACCCGCTGACGCTGGCCGCCGGAAAGCGCCGCGGGCAGGTGCCTGGCCCGATCGGCCAGGCCGACCTGGTCGAGCAGTTCGGTCGCCTGGTGCCGCGCCGCTCGGGGCGAGCGCCCAGCGAGCAGCGCGGGCAATTCCACGTTCTCCACCGCCGTCAGCTCGTCCATCAGGTGGAAGGCCTGGAACACGAAGCCGACCGCGTCGCGGCGGATCCGGGCCAGCGCCCTTTCGCTCGCCTGATCGAGCCGCCGCCCGGCCAGGCACACCTCGCCGGCGGTCGGCCGGTCAAGCCCGCCGAGCAGATGCAGCAGGGTCGACTTCCCGCAGCCGCTCGGCCCCATCACAGCGACTGCCTCTCCGTTGGCGACGTCCAGGTCGACGCCGTCGACCGCGCGCACGAGCCCGGTGTCCTTGCCGTACTCCTTGCGCAGGCCGCGGACGCGGAGCAGGGAGGTGCTCGGTGAGTCGGTCACGTTCTTACTCCTCTTCTGCATGCCGGATGCCCCGTCCGACATAGCGCCACTCGTCCTCCGGCTGCCGGGCGCCCCGTCCGGCCCAGTGCCGCTCGCATGCCTCAAGCCAGCGCAGGTCCGCCTGCAACCGCAGCACGATGCCCTCGAGCAGCAGCCCGGCCAGCGAACGATCCGGCTCGGCCATCGCAGCCCGCTGCGCGTCGCGAAGCCGCCGCAGCAACTCGCGGCGCTGCGCGTCCACGATCGAGACCGGGTCAGCCAGCCCCGACGAAGCGGCCGCGACCAGCTTGAGATGGAACTCGGCCGCGGCCGGACCTGGCCAGGTCACATCCGAGAGCCAGTCGGCCACCCGTTGCTGGCCCGCCGCCGTCAGCTCATACACCTTGCGGTCCGGCCGCTCAGGCAGGCCGACTGCTCGCTGCGATACCACGAGCCCGGCCTTCTCCAGCCGGGCCAGCGTGACGTAGATCTGCCCGGCGTTCATCGCGTCGCCGACCGGCCCCAGTGCCTGTCGCAGCCGGGAGCGCAGCTGGTACCCATGCGTCGGTTCCTTCGCCAGCAGCGCCAGCACGACTTCCTGCATGACCGGCCTCCTGCGCCCGGGCTCACTTTCCCGCCCAAGCGAGCATGTCTAGCTAACAGTTATCTAATAGATAGCTGTTAGCTTATGCGATTGTCAAGCCGAACGCGCACGGGACGGAGGGCTGGATGGAGGGAGGGAGGGAGCTACCGCCGGCGATGCCCCGCAGGACCACGATCCGAGATGTGCGACCCGGTATTACCCATATCCGTATTATCAGCGACATGAGTTCCGTAAAGGCAGGTCTTGGCTCGCCCGGCGACGACGTGCTGGCCGGCGACGACGCGCTGGTCCACGATTATCTGACCAGATCGCGCAAGGCCGCGTGGTACTTGCCGCGCGACCGGCGCGAACTGGTGCTCCGCCAGGTGGCTGATCGGATCGCCGGCGCCCTGGCACCCGCTCAGCCAGAGCCCGTAACCCATCAGGCGCACGGAACCCAGCCACCGTCTGAGCCGACCCAACCGCTGTCATCCACCGGGGACGTCGCCGACTTGCTGGCCAAGCTCGGCAAGCCCAAGGACCTGGTCCGGGCGATCGATGGCTTTCCAGGAACCGAGGCAGGCTGGCTGGAGTACGCGGCCATCATCTTGGTCTTGTTCGGC
>JASIBM010000497.1 GCA_030045175.1 Streptosporangiaceae bacterium
AGCCGATCGAGGACGTCCACCTTCCACGTTGTCCGTTTTATCGATGAATAATCGGTAGAATCCACGGTCCCGCCCTGTCATATGAGTTCCCGTTTCCCCATGCCGATCCGCGCAAGGTGTGCGCGAAAGGTTACCGCATAGGACACGAATCAGGGAATACGCGGCGGCCCGCTCCGGTAAGGACAGCCAGTTCGGCAGAAGCTCGCCGGCTTCGGCGGCACGCTCGTATCGAGGATCAGGGGACACTGCCTTCATCGCGTTCGCATAAGCCGGGCATCTTAGTGCCTGCGAGGTCAGCGCGGATCTGATCGGCTTCGGGGGCGCCGACTTCGGTGTAGAGGTCGAGGGCTTGCCGCCAGTGGTGCCGGGCCAGGTCCGGATCGTGCGCAGCGTCGCAGGCGCGGGCCAGGCCCACGTGCGCTCGCGCCTGCTTTTCCACCTCTCCGATCTGCGCCGCCAGGTCAAGTGCAATGGTGTGCTGGATTCTGGCGTGATCGGGCTGGCCGGTGGCGAGCGAGGCCTCGCCGAGACCGTTGAGTGCGCCAGCCTCACCGGAGCGATCGCCGGTCTGGCGAAATAGGAGCAGGGCCTGCTCGTGATAGTCGGTGGCTTGCTGGAAGCGACCCAGACGATGGGCGACGATGCCAAGGTTAGTCAGCGCGTACGCGCCGATGGTCGGGTTGCCGATCTGGCGATGCAAGGCCAGAGCCTGCTGGAAATGGTGAGCGGCCCGGCGGTAGCTGCCCAACCGCAATGCGATGTCGCCGAGGTTGCCGAGTGCATTGGCTTCTCCGGTCTGGTTGCCTGTCCGCCGGTGAATTGCCAGGGCTTGCTGAAGATGACTGGCCGCCTGCCGGTACCGGCCCTGGCGCAGGCCGAGGACGCCGAGGTTGCCGAGCGCGCGAGCCTGGCCGGGCTGATCGCCAACCAGCCGGCACAGGGCCAGGGCCTGCCGGAAGTGGCCCGCGGCTTGCTGGTGGCGGCCCTGCCGCAGGTCCACGAGGCCGAGGCTAGTGAGCGCGCGGGCCTCGCAGGCCTGGTCTGCGATCTGGCGAGACAAGGTTATCGCGAGGCGGAAGCAACCAGCCGCCTCTTCGTGGCGGCCCTGGCGCCAGTGGACGTTTCCCAGGTCGGTCAGCGCAGTCGCCTCGGCTGCGGGACTCCGCGCGTGGGTAGCCGCGGTTCGCGCGTGCGAGTGGACGGCGGTCGCGTCCGCGTAATAACCGGTTACGTCCAGGTAGCGCGACGAGGCGGCGGCCAGGCCGGTGGCATGCCAGGGCCAGTTGTTCTCGGCCGCGTAGGCCACGAGCCGCACTAGGTTCCCGCGCTCGACGTCCAGCCACGTGCGCGCCGTTGCCGGGTGCCCAGTGGCGGGAGGTGAGGTAACGACCGGTGGCTCGATACGCGCCAGGCGGCCACGTTCCGCCGGGAAGAGGGCGTTGCTGGCCGCGACGGCGGCATGCAGGTAGTAGTCAAGCAGCCGGGCCATGGCGGCCTGCCCGCAGTCGGCGTCATCTTTGGCCTGCTCAGCAGCATAGGCACGGAGCAAGTCGTGCATGCCGTATCGGCCGGGCCCCGCCGGCTGGATAAGGTACGCGCGTCTGAGTTGTTCCAGGAGGCGGCTGGCTTCCGTCGGGTTGGTGTCGGTGAGCGCGGCAGCGGCATATGCGTCGAGGTCCGGGCCGGGGTGCAGTCCCAGAAGCCGGAACGCGCGGGCGGCACCAGGGTCCAGGTTGCGGTATGACCAGGAGAACACAGCCCGGACAGCGGCGCGCTGGTCCCCGCCGGCGTCGAGCAGGTCCAGCCGCCGCTGCTGATCCGCCAGCTCGGTGACCAGGCTGGCGAGCGTCACGGGAGAGCGCGCGGCGGCGAGTTCGGCGGCGACCCGCAGCGCCAGTGGCAGCCGGCAGCAGCACTTGGCGAGCATCGCGGCCGCTTCGGGTTCGGCATCCACCCGACCGCCGATCAGCGTGCGCAGGAGGCTGACGGCGTCGGCGAGGAGGAGCAGGTCGAGGTCGAGCCGCCGGACGCCTTCGCGGGAGACCAGGCCGACTAGCGCGTCGCGGCTGGTGACCACCGCGGCGCATCCGGGGGCGGCGGGCAGCAGTGGCCGTACCTGTTCCGCTGATCGGGCGTTATCAAGCAGGACTAGCAGCCGTCGCCCGGCCAGCAGGCTTCGATACCGGGCGGCGCACTCTTCTTCATCGGCCGGTATGTCGGGGCCTGGGACGCCCAGGTCGCGCAGGATCCGGGCGAGCGCGCCGGAAGCTGGCAGGGGCTCGCCGGGGTCATAGCCGCGCAGGTTGATATAGAGCTGGCCGTCGGGGAACTGCTCGGCGGCCTGGTGCGCCCATTGCACGGCCAGGGCGGTCTTTCCTACTCCGGCCGTACCGCAGATCGCGGTGATCAGCATGGCCGGCGGGGTGGCGACCATGGTGCCGAGCAGTACGTTCAGTTCGGCCAGCTCGGTGTCGCGGCCGGTAAAGCCGGGCACGGGCGCCGGCAGTTGCCG
Source organism: Streptosporangiaceae bacterium (assembly GCA_030045175.1). Taxonomy (GTDB): domain Bacteria; phylum Actinomycetota; class Actinomycetes; order Streptosporangiales; family Streptosporangiaceae; genus Chersky-822. The sequence goes on from JASIBM010000497.1 coordinate 2,513, forward strand.
CGGGACCGGCACCTGCCGCGTCTGTCCAGCGACCGGCACCGACATCTTGGGAGCTGCCGGGGTCGCGGCGAGCGCCAGGTCGCTGCGGGCTTGCTGCCCTGCGCCACCACTGGCGGCCGCGAGCAGTTCGCGATCGCCACTCAGGATCCGCTGATGCAAGAGCCGCAGGTCGGGTCCCGGTTCGAGACCTAGCTCGCTGACGACGATGCTGCGAGCAGACTGGTACGCGGCCAGGGCCTCGGCCTGCCGGCCGGACCGGTACAGCGCCACCATAAGCTGGCCGTGAAATGGGTCGCGGAGCGGGTGCTCGGCAGTGAGTGACTGGAGTTGCGGTGTGACCGCGTGGTGCTGGCCGAGCTGAAGGCGGGCTTCTATGTGCCACTGAATCGCCTGGAGTCGTTGTTCTTCCAGGCGCGGCGTCTCGGCGAGATGAAGCGCCTGGCACGGGATGTCGGCCAGCGGGCTGCCACGCCACAGCGCCAGGGCCGGGTCCAGCAGGCCGGCCGCGCGCTGCCAGTCACCCGATTGGGCGGCGGCGATGCCCAGCCGCACCTGATCATCGAACTGCGCGATGTCGATCTGGCCGACGGCAACATCGATCTTGTAGCCATTACTAGTCGTGATGATGATCGTCGTCTGTTCCGGCGGGTGTTCCGGCGGGCTCAGCGCCCGCCGGAGCCGCCTCATATAGTTCCGGAGCGTGACGGCGGCCTGGCCCGGCGGTTCGCCATCCCAGAGGAGTTCGGACAGCCGGGCCGTTGAGACGGCCCGGCCTGGTTGTAGCAACAGTGCGGCCAGCAGGACCCGCTGCTTAGCGGCCGGGACGCTGACCTCACGATCTTCGATCCGAACCTGCAGCGTACCGAGTAGGCCAAACCACATCGTGCCCCCTGTAAGCGCCCCGAAGGGCGAAGCAAGCACTGATGGTCATCATCACATGTCCATACCTCGGGGATTAACGGAACGCTACGACCTGTGGCCGCTCCCCCCGCCGGTACGTGTCGCCGGTATGGCCAGGGCCAGCGCGCGGGGCTACCTGGACGCTACGGGCGCGCTACCTCGCCACGGCAGGCTAGTGCGGCAGTAACGACTCTCCGGTACCTGGGACGAGGTCGCTGGAAGCGCGCGCCCGGCGCATCCGCCGCGGTGACAACTGCAACACGGCCCGATTTAGATCAGGCCAGAAGGGAAATACATGCTACGGCAACGATATCGGGGTGCGACCCTGTGGGCCAGGCGAGTGGCGTTCATGCTCGCACTATCCCTGCCGGCAATGGGCATTGTATTCGTCGCCAGCGCCGCACCCGCGCAAGCCTGCAGCTGGACCGTCTCTCCCAATATGCATTGCTACGCAGAAGCAGTTGCCAATGACACGACTACAAATTACGGCATGGCCGCCAACATAGAGTCCTCCTGCCTCCACGTTACCGACGACGGTAACTCCGCCACCCAGGAGATCTGGGATGTCTCGAGCGGCACCAATTACTGGGAGGAGCTCGGGATCCTCAGCGGTATTGGTTATGGCACTAACTCATACTATTCAAACAAGACGTGGTTCTGGGCGGAGAATACTTCAGACGACGGCTATACCGAGATGGACGACCCACAGGGCGTGGCCTCAGCGGGAACGAATATTTACTATCCGGTCGAGCTGACCTACTCAGGCGGCGACTGGCTCGCCTACGGAGGAAATTCAGAAGAGCTGCTGGTTGAATCCGCCGATCAGGAAGCGACGCTGATCCAGGGTATCGCTGGCACCGAATACACGAGCTACGGCGGGAACGATACTCGCGATGCGGGCAACATAGACGCCTTGGCACGAGAGTCCACCGCGGGCAACTGGTATACCTGGGGCAACGCCACTCAGGAGAACTTCGGGCCGAACTACTACATCATCGGCAGTTATGGCTCGGCGGCCGAGGAATGGGATTGGTCGTGCTGAGCCCAAGGCGAGAAGAGGGAGCCGGGAAAGTGGGAACGAGTAAACTGCGCGCAGCCCTGCGAGGTCGGTGGCCCTGGTTGCTGGCATCGACAGCCATCGGCACCGCCCTGGCCGGGATGATCGGCCTGACCGCCTCTCCGTCCTTCGCGCACACCACCGGCACGCCAATTCCTGCCGCGGTGGCCGCCAGGCTCAGTCACCTCATGACCCAGACGGCCAAGTTCGACGGCGACGCCCACCCGGCGTCCATCTCGGCCGTCACTACCACGTTCGGCCTGGCCATGCGCACCCTTGCGGCAAAAGTCACCGTTCCAGGCATGGGGCACGACCCCACCTACCTGGTAGTCATGAAGGGCAAGTTCACACTCGAGAACGCGCCGGTGCCACGGGGCGCGCATCAGCCAAGCGGCCAGTACCTCTCCATCGCCATCAACCCGTTCACCTTCAGGGTCATGGCGCTAAACCTCCGCAACGAGCCGTCAACGGTGACGTTGCGAAGCTATGGTCCGGTATCTAACCTCCTGCGCCTGCCCTGAGACCTCGCTGGCGCCGGCGTTCCATCACACTTCGGACGACCAGCCCGGCCAGCTCCGCGTTACCGGGAGCCGGCCGGGCGCCGAGCAGGCTGGATACACCCACGCAAGAATCTGCTTGCCCTGCCTCGTCGGCCGCGGGTAGCAGGTCTAACGGCGGCGCGACCATTCATGAAAGAGCTCATCTACCTGCACGTGTGGCGTGACGTCGGCGAGGTCAGAACGGCAGTATTCGGTTACGTCGGGCGGTACTACAACGGATCAGGAATCAGCGCTCGGCCGCGTGAGCCCTGCCGGTTATGAGACTAGGATTGACAATCGAGAGGAATACGTGGCATAATAAGATCTGTCCGCAAAGGTGCCTGGGCTCTATCAGGGGGGTTGGCGCCGTGAAGCGATCCGCGATCTTTGTCTCTTGCCTGGCTCTCATGTCGGCTCTTGCGGTCTTGGTTCCAGCCGGGGCGCAGGCTAGTACCGCAGCTGGCGGTGCGCGGGATGCGGCCACCGGCGGTAGCTGGGGAAAGGCGCGGGAGGTGCCCGGCATCGCCGCCCTCAACGAAGGCCAGAACGCCAAGCTTCCCTCGGTGTCGTGTGCGTCGGCGGGCAACTGCAGCGCGGGCGGGTACTACGCAGGGGGCACCAACGGGGACTCGCCGGAGGCGTTCGTGGCCACTGAGGTCAAGGGCACCTGGCAGGAAGCCGAGGAGGTGCCCGGCACCGCCGCCCTTAACGTGGGCGGAGAGGCTGAGGTCACCTCGGTGTCGTGTGCCTCCGCGGGCGACTGCAGCGCGGGCGGGTTCTACACCGACGGATCTGGCTATCTCCAGGCGTTCGTGGCCAGTGAGGTCAGCGGGACCTGGCAGGAAGCCGAGGAGGTGCCCGGCACCGCCGCCCTTAACGTGGGCGGAGAGGCTGAGGTCACCTCCGTGTCGTGTGCCTCGGCGGGCGACTGTAGCGCGGGCGGCTACTACGCGACCGGGTCCGGCGGTGCCGGGGATCACACCCAGGCGTTCGTGGTCAGTGAGGTCAGCGGGACCTGGCAGGAAGCCGGGGAAGTGCCCGGCACCGCCGCCCTCAACACAGACCTGGGGGCCGAGGTCACCTCGGTGTCGTGCGCGTCGGCGGGCAACTGCGGCGCAGGCGGGTACTACACCGCCGGATCCGAGTACTACACCCAGGCGTTCGTGGTGAGTGAGACCGGCGGCACCTGGCGCAAGGCCGAGGAAGTGCCCGGCACCGCGACCCTCAATAGCCGGGGAGGCGCCGAGATCACCTCGGTGTCGTGCGCGTCGGCGGGCAACTGCGGCGCCGGCGGGTACTACACCGGCGGGGTTGGTCAGGAAGCGATGGTGGTGAGTGAGACCGGTGGCACCTGGCGCAAGGCCGAGGAAGTGCCCGGCACCGCCAGCGACAACAACCCTGCGGGCGGGGACGCTCCTGAGGTGTTCTCGGTGTCGTGTGCGTCGCCGGGCAACTGCAGCGCGGGCGGGGAATACCTGACCTACACCATCGAGGGGTTCGTGGTCAATGAGGTCAAAGGCACCTGGCGCAAAGCCGAGGAAGTGCCCGGCACCGCTGCCCTGAACAAGCTCGCGGGGGCCGTGGTCTCCTCGGTGTCGTGTGCGTCGGCAGGCAACTGCAGCGCAGGCGGGAATTACCTCGACGGAGAGGACTTCTACTCCGAGGCGTACGTGGTCAGCGAGACCCACGGCACCTGGCACAAAGCCAAAGAGGTGCCCGGCATCGCCGCCCTCAACACGGGCATTGAGGCCGGGATCACCTCGGTATCGTGCGCCTCAGCGGGCCACTGCAGCGCAGGCGGGACCTACACCACCGGACCAGCGGGGTCCGGGTTCGACACGGAGTTGTTCGTGGTCAGCGAAACCTAGCTGGAGGCTCGTCACAGCCTTCCAAAGCCCTGATGTCCCTGCACGGACGCCGGTTCTGGTCGGAAAATCGGCGGTGGCCCGTCCGCTGACCACTGCTCGGCGAAATACGCAGTACCGCCTACGTGCGCCCGCCCCCGTGCGCGCGACCAGCGCACGCAGCCGTTAGGCATGACAAACCTGGTTACCACCCATGATGCACCCGCTCGTGCCGTCGGCCGATGCCCATACCGGCCAGGCCAGGCCGATCCGCCGTACTGGCGCTCATGTCGCCTCCCGCTTGCCGGGCCGCACCGCCAGCGCGATCTCGCTCAGCGTGCCCCAACTCCCGCCGACGCCGATCACTGCGTGAGATGAGCCAACGACCAAGCCGTTGCGCAACTGGCGCCTTGGCCGGGTCTGGGGCACAATCGCGTCGTGGCACAGGCTTTTGCCGTCGAGGGGACCGCGGGACCCGTGGCAGGGTGGACCGATGGGGATGGCCCCGACCTGCTGCTGGTACACGGCGGCCCAGGCCTTTCCGATTACATGGCGATGCTGTCGGCGGAAACGCGCGGATGGCGGTCAATCGGCTACCAGCAGCGGGGAATCACGCCGTCCGCGGCAGAGGGGCCGTTCGCGGTCGGGCAACATGTGTCCGACGCGCTCGCGGTCCTAGATGGCCAGGCGCGCGGGCCGGTGGTGGTGCTCGGCCACTCCTGGGGAGGACACCTGGCCCTGCAGATCGCGCTGGCCGCCGGGAACCTAGTCCGGGCTGTGCTCGTGGTGGACGGCCTCGGCTCCGCCGGTGACGCGGGAGTGCCCGCGCTTCGCGCCGAGCTGCGCAGGCGCCTGCCACCGGGCAGCAGGGCGCGCTGTGATGAGCTCGACGAGCAGCTGGCCACCCCCGGCGCCACCGACGACGACGCCTTGGAGTCACTGCGGCTCTTGTGGCCGGGCTACTTCGCTGATCCCGCTGGCGCACCGCCCCCGCCAGAGGGGATGGCCGTGTCGCTGGCCTGCGCGACCGGATCCGCGGCGTCCGCGATGGAACAGCTGGCAGCCGGGACCTTCGCCAGCAGGCTGGCTATGATCACCGTGCCAGTGACCGTGCTGGCGGGGGACAGCAGCCCGATGCCGGTCGTGGTGGCAGAGGAGACCGCCCGGATCGCCGGCGGCAAGCTGGTGGTCGTGCGCGGCGGCGGCCACCTGCCCTGGCACGAGCAGCCAGGTTGCGTGAGCAGCGCCCTGGCAGCCTGGATCTGACCCAGGCGAGGCGCCCGCCGCCCCGGCCAGCTGGCCGCCGGGGCTGGTCTGGGCGGCCTAGTGGGCCGGGCCGAGCGGGAAGGCGATGTCGCAGATCGGGTCGTCAGCGCCGAGTGATTCCGGCTCGGCCAGGTACACCTCGCGGCAGGACAGGGTGCTGCGCGGCCGGGCGCTGACCTGTGGCGAGCAGGCCACGGCATCGTAGGCGGCGAGGATCGCCGGGTAGTCCCACTGGGCCTTGGTGATGGTCGTGAAGGCTTCGTCATGGGCCGGCTCGGTGCGGACGCCGATCAGGTCCGTCGGCCCCAGGTGATCAGGGCAGCCGAGCGTGGCCTCGATCGGTCCGTCGCTGGCGTAGTCCACGATGCCGTGAAAGATCAGGGTGAACGGCCCGGTCGCGGCCGTGCCGCTCAGGTGCGCAGCGAACGCTGCCTTGGCTTCGGCCACGAAGCTGTCCGTTTCGGGCGCGCGTAGCCGGCGCTGGATCGACATCACGCGCCGGGCGGGGACGTGGCGGGTCTGAATGGGGAACATGGGCTGGTCCTTCTCTCGCAAGATGGCGTGGATATGGCGGATGAGCAGCCTGCGGCCGCAGAGCCGGGCTTCCAGGGCGAGCAGGTGCCGGTCCAGTCGGGTTGCCGCTAGCGCAGGATCTTTGTCCAGGTCGGCGAGCAGCAAGCCGATCTCGGCGAGGCTCATGCCGGCACCGCGGAGAAGGCCGATCAGCCTGCCTGTCCTGACTTGGCCAGCCCGGTAGCCTCGCCGCCCGTTCGACGGATCGACGGCGGCTGGCTTGAGCAGTCCTATCTCGTCATAGATCCGCAGGGCCTTGCCGGTCAGCCGGGTTCGGTCGGCGAACTCGCCGATGGTCAGCAGCTGCTTGGCGGGTTCGGCTTTCACGCCGCCGATCATTCCTCTTGCCCCTAGGGCATCGTCAAGTGCAGCAACAGCCGGATGAGAAGGCGCCTGCCCTCGTCCGTCCGCGCATCGGTGACCTCGCCAGCGAAGAAGCGGCAAGCCTGCCAGTCAGGCCGGTCACGATTACGCGACGGTGGCGCCCATGCGGCCGACCGGGAAGACAATAGCGTTGAGCCATCTCGGGCGAGACGGTCTTTAGGCGGTGGCGGCTTGTCTGGCAGCCAAGCGGACACGGGGAACAGCAGCCGGCTGCCGGACCCAGACGAGCGATCCCCGCATCGTGGCCCCAGGCTCAGGGATCTGCGGGGGCTGGGACCCACTGGCCCGCTGCCGGATATCGGCCCGTTCGACCGGCGGGTGATCGTGGTTGGCGGCGTCGTGTTCGCAGTGCTGATGGCGCTGTCGGGGCGGTATGGCTTTGACCGCGACGAGCTGAACTTCCTGGACTGTGCCCGGCATCTGCAGGCCAGCTATGTCGATCAGCCGGTGCTGGGGCCGCTGCTTGCGTGGGTGTCGCTGAAGCTGTTCGGGGTGTCGCTGCCCGGGCTGCGGGTGTGGCCCGCGCTCGCGGCGTGGGCCACGGTGGTGGTCGCCGGGCTGACCGCCCGCGAGCTCGGCGGCGCCCGGCGGGCGCAGCTGCTGGCGGCGGTCGGGACGGCGACGATGCCGGTGTTGCTGGGGTCTGATCATCTGGCGAACACGACGCCGTATGAGCTGCTGGCGTGGGCGGGCCTGGCGCT
>JASIBM010000498.1 GCA_030045175.1 Streptosporangiaceae bacterium
ACGGACGCCGCGAGAACCTTTGATGTTCGGGCTAGCCGAATTGGCGCACGAAACGGCGCATACTCGGGCCGTGCGACATGAATCGACGCCTGGTCCCGCCCCAATGCCACTTAGCTTGAGTTGATCTTCGTTCGGGTCGTGTCGCGGGCGCTGTCCTGTCTGGCAGCCGTCCGCCTCGGGTCCAACCCCAGCATGGGGCCCTTACGGGTGCCCCGGCGCCCCCGGTTCGCTGACCGAATAGCCCGTTTTAACCTGTCCGACCGCTTGCATCAAACACCAGCTTGGGGCCCTTGCTGGGCCAATGGCACCGGCAAGTGCCCCACGCTGGGGTTCTGCGCGCCCCGCCGGACAGGGCAAAGCATGCATTCCGGGCGCCGGCTCCGCGGCTGCCGGCCTGACGCGGCCCTGGCCGGACGAGATTTCGTCCCACGGGTCACTTAATCATCTCACGTCACAGACCATGATCGTTCTCGCTGGATGAATGGCAAATTGGTCCGGTCCGGCCGGGTGGATGGCACATTGACCAGGTCGGCGGCGGCGCGACCGGACGTGACGAGATGAAATGAAAGGGGTGATAGTGATGAACCGGGCATGGTCGGCGGGACCGCGCCGTGACGCCGGCTGGCACGGTGCGTCGGCTGGCACGGAGCGTCGGCTGGCTGCGGTGCGCCGGCTGGCTGCGGCGTCACCGGTAAGCCTGGCGCTCACGAGGCTGACGGGTCGCGTCGGCGTCCGGCCCACCGCAGGTCCAGGCCACCGCAGGTCCAGGCCACCGCAGGTCCAGGCCACCGCAGGTCCAGGCCACCGCAGGTCCAGGCCACCGCAGATCCGGCGGCCGATTGGCGCGGACATCGGCGAGCGGACATCGGCGAGCTCGCCCGCACCCTGCTGGCACGCGCCCTGAGCTGTGCAAACAACGAAAGCACCAGCACGAGGCCGGCGAGCGGAGCACGATGGACGCCGTGAGCGAAGACGCCTGCCACGGCGAAAGCCATACCGCGGACAACACCGTCACAGCGGGAAGTTTCGCCATTAGTGGTGCGCGAGGTTGTCTTGTGGATTAGTCTGCAACGCTGATAACCCACTGCGCGCCGGCATGTCCTGGTACGCCATGACTGGTCCCCGCACCGAGTGGTGTGCCACGGGACGTCGGCCGAGGAGAGGAGCGCCTACGTGCGCCGGTCTCGCTTGGCAGGCGGCCGTATGGCCGTGGCGACGAGCGTCGCGGCCGTGGTCGCCTTGGCGCTGTCCGGGTCCACCGCCGTGGCCACCCCGCAAGTGCCCGCACCGGGCCTCAAGACCCTACTGGCCAAGGCGACGGCGCTATCCAACCAGATCGACGCGCTGAGCCAGCAGTACGACGCGCTGAAGATCCAGCTCACCGGCGCGCAGGCCCAGATCAAGATCGCCCAAGAGACCGTGCAGCGCGACGATGCCCTGCTGGCCAGCGACGGATCCTCGATAGCGCAGATCGCCGCCGCCGGCTACATGACGGGCGGCATCAGCCCGACCATGCAGTTGCTGCAGAGCAGCAACCCGCAGGCGATCTTGGACCGGGCCTCCATCCTCGCCGAGCTACAGCAGGAGAACGGCGACAAGATCCGGCTCGTGCTGGCGGCCAAGGCCGCTTCGCAGCGCGCCAGGGTGCAGGCCAACCTCGAGGAGCGGCAGGCGGCCAAGTTGTCCGCCGCGATGCGTGGCAAGCTGGCGAAGATCCAGGCCAAGGAGAACGTGCTGAACAGCTCGGCGTACGCCAAGGCGATGGAGATTTTCCAGCGCACCGGGCATTACCCGAACATAAAGGTGGTTGGCGACTCCGTCGGCGTCCAGGCCCTACGCTGGGCGCTGACCAGGATAGGCGACGCCTATGTCTGGGGTGGGGCCGGGCCGAATGTTTTCGACTGCTCGGGCCTGGTCGTCTGGGCCTACGGGAAGATCGGCATCTCCCTGCCGCACTACACGGGCTACCTGTGGAACTCGGGCATACACGTGTCCCGCTCCCAGCTCAAGCCAGGAGACCTGGTCTTCTTCTTCGCCGACCTCGGCCACGTCGGCATCTACGTGGGCGGCGGCATGATGGTCGACGCGCCGACCTACGGCATCCCGGTCAGCATTCAACCGGTCTTCTGGTCGGCCTATGAGGGCGCCGTCGAGATCCCGTAGCCGTCGGGATCCCGTAGCCGATCTGATCGACGCGGACCAGCCGCGTTACTCCGGGCGCACGAGCGGGAACAGGATCGTCTCCCTGATCGACGCCCCGGTGAACATGATCAAGATCCGGTCGATGCCCATGCCCATGCCACCGCTCGGCGGCATGCCGTACTCAAGCGCGCGCAAGAAGTCCTCATCGACAACCATCGCCTCGGCATCGCCGCCAGCCGCGAGCAGCGACTGGGCGGTGAGCCTCGCCCGCTGCTCGATCGGGTCCACGAGCTCGGAGTAACCGGTGGCGATCTCGGTGCCGAAAGCGACCAGGTCCCACTTCTCCGCCAGCCGCGGGTCGTCGCGGTGCCCCCTGGTCAGCGGTGCTACCTCGACGGGGAAGTCCCGGTAAAACGTGGGCAAGGTGGTCCTGGCCTCCACGAGATGCTCGTAGATCTCCAGTAGCACCTGGCCAGCGTTCCATGACGGCTCTAGGGCTATCGACGCCTGGGCGGCCAGCTTGCGCAGCCTGTCCTCATCGGTGTCCGGGGTGACCTCCTCACCGAGCGCGTCTGACACCGCCTGGTGCACGCTCAGTGACGGCCAGTCGACGCCGATGTCGTGCTCCGACCCGTCGGCCCTGCGAACGACCGTGCCGCCCAGCCCGCTCCGGGCGGCGCCCAGGATCAGGTCGCGAGTGAGCGCCGCGATCGTGTTGTAATCGCCGTAGGCCTGGTACGCCTCCAGCATGGTGAACTCGGGATTGTGCGTCGCGTCCGCGCCCTCGTTGCGGAAAATCCTGCCGATCTCGTAGACCTTCTCAAAGCCGCCGACCATCAGCCGCTTGAGGTGGAGCTCGATCGCGATTCGCAGGTACAGCCGCATGTCGTAGGCGTTTATGTGGGTCACGAACGGCCGGGCGTTCGCACCGCCATGCAGCGTCTGCAGCACCGGCGTCTCGGCCTCGATGTAGCCCTGGCCGTGCAACTCCTCGCGGATGGCCCTAGTGACCGCGGCGCGCAACTCGGCTAGCTGCCGTGCCTGCGGGTTAACGATCAGGTCTACATAACGCAGCCGCACCCGGGACTCTGGGTCGGTAAGGCCGACGTGCTTATCGGGCAACGGGTGCAAGGACTTGGCCGTGATCGCGAACGACTCGGCGAGCACGGAGAGCTCCCCGCTGCGCGACGTGATGACCTCGCCGGTCACCCCGATCTGGTCACCTAGGTCGACGTCAGACTTCCACGCCGACAGCGACTGCTGGCCGGCGCTGTCGAGGGAGATCATCACCTGGATCTCGCCGGATGCATCCTTTATCGTGGCGAAGCAGAGCTTTCCGCCGGTTCGGTAGAGCATGACCCGCCCGGTCACGCCGACCCGCTCGCCGGT
>JASIBM010000499.1 GCA_030045175.1 Streptosporangiaceae bacterium
GTGCAGCGCGACGATGAGGATCAGCACCAGCGGCATCAGCACGACGTGCCACATGAACATCTGGCCGAAGTTCATCAGGTTGAAGACGGATCCGACGCCCATGGCATTGAACGCGTCCTTGCCGTTGGTCGCGATCCACTGGGAGTCGAAGTTCTGCTGCGACAGGTAACCCGTGAACGCCGTCACGATCGAGGCGAGGAAGGCCACCACGCCGGTGATCCAGGTCAGCGCCCGCCGGCCCCGCCATGCCGCCATCCAGAACTTGCCCCACAAGTGGATGACCATGAACGCCATGAACAACTCGACGCTCCACAGGTGCACGCTGTTGAAGAAATGGCCGACCGGGTTGGTGTGCCACCAGTCAGGGCCGCCGAGCGCGAGCGCCAAACCGGAGACGATCGCGATGGCCAGCGCGACCAGGGTGGCGACGCCGAAGGTGTAGATCCACGACCCCACGTACGCGGGCTGACGGTCGGGCAGCAGCTTCTTCGGCGGCAGCAGCTTCGCGATCTTCGTGCGCGCCTTAGCGGTCCACATGCCGGCGTCACCGGGAGCCGGGGCCGCTGAGGACTTCGCGGGCTCGTCGGCGGGCTCCTCGGGCGGCAGCACGCCGCCCGCCGCGTGCGGGAACCTGATCAGCAACGCCAGGCCGAAGATGACGACCATCACGACGATCACGATCAGGTTCGCCAGCGAGATGTCCAGCCAGGACCAAGGCGCGTAGTAATGGCCTGGGCCGTTCAGGTTTATGGCAAGCGAATGCGCGTGCCCGGGGAGTGCGTAAGTGTTCATGCCGTTACCTTCGCCCGCCGCGATCGGCAAACGGCAGGGATGTCAGTCATGGAGCCGAGGGACCTTGGTCCCGCGGCCGGACGTACCATCAACGACATAGGCCATGACATCGGACGTCGGAGCTGGGAGTTGGGCCGGGAGCCGGAAATGAAGCCTGGAAATCAGCAGCCGCTGTTGCCGAGCCTGCGGCTGGACGAGTTGCTCGACGAGCTCCAGGTCCGGCTGCAGGCGGTGCTCTCGACCAGGGACCGGGTGTACGCGCTGCTCGAGGCCGTCGTCTCGGTCGGATCCAGCCTCGAGCTCGAGGTCTTGTTGCGCAGCATCGTCCAGACGGCCGTGTCGCTCGTCGACGCCGAGTACGGCGCGATGGGCGTGATCGGCGACGGGGGCGAGCTCGCCGAGTTCGTCCCGGTCGGGCTGACCGCCGAGCAGATCGCGGCGATCCATCACTGGCCGGAGGGCAAGGGCCTGCTCGGGTTGCTCATTACCGAGCCGCACCCGTTGCGGCTGGAAGACATCGGTCACCATCCAGCCTCATTCGGCTTCCCTGAGGGCCACCCGCCGATGCGATCGTTCCTCGGGGTTCCGATCAAGATCCGAGGTGAGGTCTACGGCAACCTCTACCTGACGCAGAAGCGGGGCGGCAGCCAGTTCGACACCGAAGACGAGGCCGTGGTCATCGCCCTAGCGGCTGCCGCGGGCGTCGCCATAGAAAACGCCCGGCTGTACGACGAGGCACGCAGGCAGCAGCGGTGGCTGAGCGCCACCGCGCAGGTGCAGCAGCACCTGCTGTCCGGCGCCGAGCCCGCCGACGCGCTGGCGATGATCACCGAGAAGGCGCTCGAGATCACCGGGGCCGACCTGGTGATGGTCTCGCTGCCGATCGATCAGGGTGAGCAGGTTCGGGTCGAGCACGCCGCAGGCGCGGGCGCCGACCAGGCGCTCGGCATCGTCGTGCCGATGCCCGGCTCCATCACCGAGCAGGTCATCACCAAGGCCGAGCGGGTCACGGTCCCAGACCATGGCAGCGACGAACGGGTCAGCTCAGACGCGAGGGACCGGCTGCGGCTCGGCCCGATGGTGATCGTCCCGCTCGGCGCACCCGGCAATGTTCGCGGCGTGCTGTCGGCCGGCCGGCGTCCTGGGTCGCCGCCACTGCCAGAGGTGGCGGCCGAGATGCTGGCCACGTTCGCCGCGCAGGCCGCGATCGCGCTCGAGCTGGCCGAGCACCGCAGGCAAGCCGAGCAGATGGCGGTGTTCGAAGATCGTGACAGGATCGCCAGGGACCTGCACGACCTGGTGATCCAGCGACTCTACGCCACCGGAATGTCCTTGCAGGGCGCGATGTCCATGATCAAGGCGCCCGCTGCGGCCGACCGGATCAGCAAGTCGGTTGACGCGCTCGATGACACGATCAAGGAGATCAGGTCGGCGATCTTCGCGTTGCAGGCTCATCCAGACGCCACGGCGAACAGCCTGCGAGCGAGGATCTTGTACGTGGCTCAGGAGATGGCGCCCGCGCTCGGCTTCGCCCCCTCGCTGCGGCTCGAAGGCGCGCTCGACACCCTGGTGCCAGCTGACATCGCCGAGCACATGCTGACCGCGCTGCGCGAGGCGCTGTCCAACGCCGCGCGGCATGCCGCCGCGAGCCGAGTTGACGTCACGGTCCTAGTCGACAGGGAACTCGAGCTGACGGTCCGGGACGACGGGGTCGGCTTCGCGCCCGGCGGAAGGCGCAGCGGCCTGGGCAACCTGACCGAGCGCGCTGCCGCGCTCGGCGGGTCGCTGGTGGTCGAGTCCGCTGAGGGCGCCGGCACCGAGCTCACCTGGCGGGTGCCGCTCAGCGCGCAGGACGCGGAGGACTAGCCAAGCAGGACCAGGGGCGTGCCGGTCATGGCGCCGCTTGATCGCCCTGGTCAGCGAACAGCCTGGCGGCGTAGGCGGCGGCCTGGGTGCGCCGTTCCATGCCCAGCTTGGCGAACAGCGCCGACACGTAATTCTTCACGGTCTTCTCGGCCAGGAACAGCCGCTCACCGATCTGCCGGTTCGTCAGGCCCTCGCCGATCAGCTCCAAGATCTTACGCTCCTGCCCCGTCAGCGCGGCCAGCGGATCAGCGCGATGCGCCGCCTCCCGCATCCGCGCCATCACCCGGCTCGCCGCCTCCGGATCGAGCAGCGAACGCCCGGCCGAGACCGTCCGGACAGCACCGACCAGATCCGTCCCCCTGATCTGCTTCAGCACATAACCAGCCGCGCCCGCCATGATCGCGTCGAACAACGCCTCGTCATCACCGAACGACGTCAGCATCAGGCAGGCCACCTCGGGCACCTTGGACCGGATGTCCCGGCACACGCTCACGCCGTCGCCGTCGGGCAGGCGCACGTCGAGCACCGCCACATCCGGCCGCAGCGCCGGGATCCTGGCCAGGGCCGATGACGCGGTCCCGGCCTCGCCCACGACGGTGATGTCGGGCTCGGCCTCCAGCAGATCCCTGACTCCGCGCCGGACGATCTCGTGATCGTCGAGCAGGAACACGCGGATCTGCTTGCTGTCTGGGGGGTTCTCGTCCATCTCGGGTTCTCGCCCGTCCCTTCATCCCATCTGGGCGCCCGGGGGCCTGCGCTAGGGCAGCACCCCGGCTAGAGCAGCACCTCATCCACCGGGCGCCGGATGCTCACCGCCGGCTCGCCGGCCGTGCCCAGCCGCAGCACCATCTGCGGGCAGGCGCCGTCGCACAGCTGGACCCGGATGAACTCGCGCAGCGTCGCGATCTCCAGCGGCTGGCTGTGCAGCGCGGTGCTCACCCCGCAGCTGCTCGCGAGCAGCATCACCCGCTGCAGCGCCTGGCCGGCCCGGACCCAGTCCTCCGGGTCATCGGCCGCGGTGGTCAGCACGCACGCGGTGCCCGCTGACCGGGGCACCGCGCCCTGCCCGGCCAGCGGCAGCCCCCAGCCATGCCCGTGCGCGAAGTCCCGGCTGGGAAAGGACGGCTCGGTCTGCTCCGCAACGGCCGGGTAGGCGGTGGCCGGGACGCCGTCCCGGCGCCTGCTCCCCGGCGGCGGCGCCCACTTCGCCTGCTCGGCGGAGCGGGCGTTGTCCAGGCGGAGCGCGAAGTCGGCTGCCTCCACGATCGCGGCGAGCGCCCCCACCTGCCGGTCATCGCTCATCACCCGCAGCGTCGCGTGCTCCCGCGCCGCCTCGTCGCGCAGCACCGACATCAGGCCTTCGGGTAGCGGGCGGGCGTCAAAGCCGCCCCGATGGGCGCGGCGCCGGGGGATCTCGGCGAACAGCTGGCGCTCGTACTCCACCGGCGGCGCGGGCTCGCCCTTGGTGATCCTTGCCACCAGGTTCGGCAGGTCCGGATCAGGCAGCAGCCGCACCTGCGGCACCAGGCCCAGGTACCGCAGCGCGACCCGCGCGGTGAACACCGCCGCGCCACAGCTGATCATCATCTCCCTGCCGTCGGGATCGGCCACCGGCAGCCGCCGCTCCGCGTCGGCGTGCACGCTCAGCTCGCCGTCCCCCGACCCGAACCACCACGGCTGGCTGTTCGCGACCGACGGCGCGTTCACCGCCGCCTCGACCACGAACCTGGCGACCTCCTCCGGCGTGCTCGCCTCCCTCGGCAATTCACCCGACGGCGCCCAGAACACGTTCATGGCCCCTCCAGTCTGCACCGGTCGCTATCCGTGGCGACCGCACAACTTACGTTTTAACCCTGGCAGCTGGCCTGCCTCCGGTACAGCGTCTGCCCTGCTCAGCCGGACGAGGTTAAAACGTAAGTTCAGTAGACAGCCTATTAGCCGTCCGGCGACAGGTTCGAAGGTCCGTCCGGTACGGGACGTTGGTCCGCCCGGCTGGCTGCGCGACCGAACCTAAGGCGAGGCACGCGAGAAGAGGAGCCCGACTAGATGCCTGGCCAGGACTGCCGCCACGACCTGCCGCCGTTGGTCGTGCGCCAGAGCGAGCCGCCGGCCGGCATGACCGCTCCGCCGGGTTCCGTCGCGAACGCCCCGATT
>JASIBM010000500.1 GCA_030045175.1 Streptosporangiaceae bacterium
AGATTCATGAACGACATGGGCTTGGCGACGATCACCGCCGACCCTGCCAGCCTGCCAGTGGCGAGGAGAACCCTGGACCGGCCGCGTTTAAATCCCGAGGCCATCCGCTTCGCGAGCACGTCAGCGGTCATGAAGCCGACGTTGTGCCGGTTCCCGGCGTATCCAGGCCCTGGATTACCCAGCCCGGCGATCAGCCACCGCTCATCAGCCATGCTTATTAACGCACCAGCTTCCGGCCGGTCTACTCGGCAGGCTGCTCCGGCGCAGCGGGCTCCGCCGGCCCGGCCGGCCCCTCGGCCGCCGCAGCCTCGGCCGCCACCTCGGCCACACCGGTGATCTCGGCCTCGATCTGCGCGGCCGTCGGGGCGGCGATGACGTGCAGCACGAGGGCGTCCGGCTCCTCGGCGAGCACGACACCGCGCGGCAGCGTGAGGTCGCCCGCGGTGACCGACGCGCCGACGAGCATGTCGGCCACGTTGACCTCGATGCCAGGCGGGATGTGCGTGGCCTCGGCCTGAACGGAGATCTGCACGAGTTGCTGGTCGAGCAGGCCATCGGCGGCGACCTCGCCGGTCACGACCACAGGGACGTCGACGGTCACCTTCTCGCCGCGCCGGACGAGCAGGAGGTCGACGTGCTCGACGGTGCCCCTGATCGGGTCGCGCTGGACCGCCTTCGGCAGCGCGAGCTCGCTTCCGTTCGCCAGGCCGTCCAGGCGGATGAGCACGTTAGCCGTGCGCAGCGCAAGCAGCACGTCATGGCCGGGCAGGCTCAGGTGCCGCGGGGCGGTGCCGTGGCCATAGAGCACGGCGGGTACCCGGCCCGCCCGGCGCTCACGGCGCGCCGCGCCCTTGCCGAACTCGGTACGCGACACGGCGGCGATATGCACCTCGGGCACTGTTGCCACTCCCATTCAGCTCTGTCCGTCGAACAGGCTCGTCACGGACCCCTCAGAGAATACCTCGTTGATCGCCCTGGCAATGAGCGGGGCGATCGAGAGCACGGTCAGCTTGTCGAACCGCTTATCCGGCGGTATCGGCAGCGTGTTGGTGACGATGACCTCACTGATGGCCGAGTTTTTCAGCCGGTCGACGGCCCGGCCCGACAGGACCCCGTGGGTGGCCGTGACAATCACCTCGGCCGCGCCCTGATTGAACAAGATATCGGCCGCGTTCGCGATCGTGGCCCCCGTGTCGATCATGTCGTCAACCAGGACGCAGGTCCGGCCGGCCACCTGGCCGACCACCTCGAGCATCTTGACCTGGTTGGCCACGTCGGGATCGCGGCGCTTGTGGATGATCGCGAGCGGGCAGCGCAGCCGGTCGGTCCATCGCTCGCAGACCTTGACCCGGCCGGCATCCGGCGCCACCACAGTCACCCGGGAAAGATCAAGCTTGCCCTCCAGGTAGGAGGCCAGGATCGGCTGCGCGAACAGGTGGTCGACCGGACCGTCGAAGAAGCCCTGGATCTGGGCGGTGTGCAGGTCGACGGCCATCAGCCGGCCGGCGCCAGCGGCGGCGAAGAGGTCGGCCATCAGCCGGGCCGAGATCGGCTCGCGGCCCCGGCTCTTCTTGTCCTGACGCGCGTACCCGAAGAACGGCGTCACGACGGTGATCCGCTTCGCCGAGGCCCGCTTGAGCGCGTCGACCATGATGAGCTGCTCCATGATCCACTTGTTGATCGGCGCGCCGTGGCTCTGCAACACGAACGCGTCGCAGCCACGCACGGACTCAAGGAAGCGGACGAAGATCTCACCGCTGGCGAAGTCGAACAACGTGGTCGGGGTCAGCGAGATGCCGAGGCAATCGGCGATCTCGGCGCTGAGCTCGGGAAAGGCCCGGCCCGAGAAGAGCATCATGCGCTTGGACTCTGACTCGGTACCCGACGTCACTGAACCGTGCCTCCCGTGGCGACCTTGCTGCCCGGCAGCAGGTGCACGAACGGCCCTACCCGTGCTCCGGCGCCGATCACCGCCTTCTCGCAGTACGAGCTGATGACGATCGCCCCGGCCCCGACGGCGGTGTCGCGCAGCAGGCAGCCAGGCCCGACCCTGGCGCCCGAGGCGATGGTGGTGCTGCCCTCAAGCTGGGTGCCCGGCCCGATGTAGGCGCCTGCCGCCAGGTCCACGCTCACGTCCACCCACGTGCTCGCCGGGTCGGAGATCACGACGCCGACCCGCATCGCCTCGCTGAGCAGCCGGGCGTTGAACGTCCTGGAGACCTGGGCCAGCTGGGCGAGGTCGTTGACCCCCTGGATCTCCTCGAAGTCGGGGCAGGTAACGGTGCTCACCAGGTATCCGTCGTCGTGCAGCACGCAGACGGCGTCGGTGAGGTATTCCTCGCCCTGGGCGTTGTCGGTCCGCACCCGCTTGACCGCGTCGGCAAGCAGGTTGCCGTCGAACGCGTACATCCCGGAGTTGATCTCGTCGATCGCCCGCTGATCGGCGGACGCGTCGGCCTGCTCCACCATCGCGGCGAACGCCCCCGCACGATCTCGCACGATCCTGCCGTAGCCGGTCGGATCGGGTGCGTGCGCGGTCAGGACCACCGCCGCCGCGCCAGACCTCTCCCGCTCGGCGACCAGGCCGGCCAGCGTGGGGCCGCGCAGCAGCGGGGTGTCGGCGTAGGTCACCACGACCGTCCCGGCGAGCATCCCGACGCTCTCGAGCGCCACCCGCACCGCATGCCCGGTTCCGCCCAGGTAGTCCTGCACCACGATGACCGCTTCCGGAGCCTGCCGCCTGACCTCGGCAGCCACCTCGTCCGCGCCATGACCGACGACGACGATGAGCTGCTGCGGGACCAGGGTGATCGCGGTGGCGAGGCAGTGACCGAGCATCGTCTGCCCGCATACCCGGTGCAGCGTCTTGGGGAGGCTCGACTTCATGCGCGTGCCCTCGCCCGCCGCGAGTACGATCACGGCGGCCGGGCCTGGTGTGCTCACTCGGCTCGGCTCCTCGATATCGCTGCAGCTAGGAAGGGCCATCAGCCCGGACGGGCAGCCCCCCGACTGGAGCAGGATACCCCGAGCGAGCGATGGCCAGGCCCGGTATCGCATGCGGCAAGCTGGTACAAGCGTGGACCGCCGCGACAAGGCGCGAGAATGGGACATGGCAGTAAGAAGCTCAGCAGGAAGCTCTGCCCACTGGGTGCTGCACGTCGACCTTGATCAGTTCATCGCGGCCGTGGAGATGCTGCGCAGGCCGGAGCTCGCCGGACGGCCCGTCGTGATCGGCGGGGACGGTGACCCGACCAAGCGCGCCGTGGTCGCCACCGCGTCATACCCGGCGCGCGAGCGCGGCGTGCACTCCGGGTTGCCGATGCGGACGGCCGCCAGGCGATGCCCGGACGCCGTGTTCCTGCCGGTAGATAAGGCCGCCTACCAGGACGCCTCGGACCAGGTCATGGCCGCGCTGCGGCAACTCGGCCACGTGACCGAGGTCATGGGCTGGGACGAGGCATTCGTCGCCACGGCGACCGATGATCCGGAGTCGGTGGCCACGCGGATCCGCGAGCACATCAAGGTGGCCACGCGGCTCGACTGCTCGGTCGGCATCGGCCAGAACAAGCTACAGGCCAAGATCGCGACCGGCTTCGCTAAGCCCGCGGGGGTCTTCAGGCTGACCCGCCAGAACTGGTTCACCGTGCTCGGCGACCGGCCCACGGGCTCGCTGTGGGGAATCGGCGCCAAGACCGAGCGAAAGCTCGCCGAGCTTGGCATCCGCACCGTTGCCGAGCTCGCGGCGGCCGACGTGGCCGCCGTCACGGCCAGGTTCGGGCCGATGATCGGGCCGTGGCTGGTGCAGACCGGCCGCGGCATCGCCTCGGCGGAGGTGACCGCGGAACCCTACGTGCCACGCTCGCGCAGCCGGGAGATCACGTTTCAGCAGGACATCGATGACTGGAGCACGGTAAGGGAGGAAGTGCTGCGGCTGGCCGAGCAGGTGAGCAGTGACGTGCGCGCAGAGAAACGGCCCGCCGTGCGGATCGTGGTCAAGGTCAGGTACGCGCCGTTCTTCACGAGCACGCACGGTCACGCGCTCGCCGAGCCGACCAGCGAAGGGGCCGAGATCGCACGAGCTGCTCTGGCCGCGCTGGATGGATTCACCGACCGCCGCCCGGTCCGCCTGCTCGGCGTCCGCGCCGAGTTCGCCGCTGACAGCCCCGATCATTAGCTGCGCAGCGAAACTGTCAGTGGATCGCACTAGTATTCGAGTATGACTGATGTGCTGACATTTTCTGAGTTGCGCGAGCAGGCTATCGCGTTGCGGCGTGCTGGCAAGTCCCGCCGAGAAATCCAGGAGATTCTGCAGATCCGTAGCAATGCGCGGCTCAACGATGTGCTGCGCGGCGAGCCGCCGCAGCCGCGGACGCGCAGGCCCAACGCCAAGGACGACCTGCACGCCAGGGCAAGAGAGCTGCGCCAGCAGGGCTTGGACTACGAGCAGATCGCCACCGAACTCGGCGTGTCCAAGAGTTCGGTCTCCCTCTGGGTTCGCGACATGCCTCGCCCTGAGCGCCTGAGTTACGAACAATGCCGCAGGCGCAGCGCCGATGGAGTCGCCGCCTACTGGGCCAGGGAACGCGTCGAGCGCGAGGCCGCTCGCGCCGCGGTCAGCTCGGCCGCCGCGAGTCAGATCGGTCAGCTCACCGAGCGCGAGATCCTGATCGCGGGCGCGATCGCCTACTGGTGCGAGGGCGCCAAGAACAAGCCGTACCGTCGGGACGATCGTGTCACCTTCATGAATAGCGATCCGCAGCTAATCCGGTTCTTCCTGCGCTTTCTCCGTTCGGCCGGGGTCGAGCCGGATCGGCTCGTCTTCCGGGTCAGTATCCACGAGAGCGCCGACGTGGCCACGGCCCAGGACTTCTGGCTCGATGTCACGCGCGCGGATCCTGGCCAGTTCCGACGGCCTAGCCTCAAGAATCACAACCCTCAAACGGTAAGAAAGACCGTAGGCACGGCCTACCACGGGTGCCTGCGGATCGATGTCCGCCGCAGTGTCGCCTTGTACAGGCAGATCGAAGGCTGGTCTAACGCCATCATGGCTTAGGTAGGGTCCGGGCCGGCAAGCCCCGGGAGGATCTGCGGGGCATCCGAGATCCCCCTGGTGGCGGACTCGAAGTAGCCCAGCGGGCAACCGGTCGGTATCGTGAAGGCGCATCCGCTACGGCAGTGATCCGGCGCGGTGATCCGGCGTGGGGTAATTGGCAGCCCAATAGGTTTTGGTCCTATTTGTTCTGGTTCGAGTCCAGGCGCCGGAGCTATCCTTGATCAG
>JASIBM010000501.1 GCA_030045175.1 Streptosporangiaceae bacterium
TTCTGGGCGTCGGTGGCCCGCTGGTTCAAGGGCGACGACGCGGTCATATTCGACCTGTTCAACGAGCCGTACCCGGAACGGGCCACCGGCAGCGAGACGCAGGGCTGGAAGTGCTGGCGTAATGGTGGCAGTTCATGCCCCGGCATCGGCTACCCCGTGGCGGGGATGCAATCGCTGGTCAACGCGGTCCGATCGACCGGCGCCCGGAACGTGATCATGCTCGGCGGACTCGGCTACGCCAACGACCTGACCCAGTGGATGCGCTACAAGCCGTTCGACCCCGCCCACAACCTGGCCGCCTCGTGGCATTCCTACAACTTCAACGCCTGCTCGACGACGTCGTGCTGGAACAGCCAGATCGCGCCGGTCATGGCCAAGTACCCGGTCATCGCGGGCGAGATCGGCGAGGGCGACTGCGCGGACGGCTACATCGACGCCCTCATGGCCTGGATGGACGCCAGGCACGCCAGCTACCTGGCCTGGACCTGGGACGACTGGCCCGGTGCGTGCGCCAGCGGCCCGGCCCTGATCACCAGCTACAACGGAACGCCGACCCCGTACGGCGCGGGGTACCGCGCGCACCTGCTCGCGCTCAGGTCCTGACGGTGATCCCGGCGCCGGTCAGGTGCTCGGGTCGGATACCTCGCCGATGCCCATTTCCTGCGCGATCGGTACCTTGACCGCGTGCCGCCTCGTCCGAGTCCCGGCGATGTAGAACAGGACTCCTATCACCAGCAGTACGGCCAACGGGATGACCTGCGACATCTCGAACTGCCAGCGGGTGAAGCCGGCGGGCAGCGAGCTATTCGGGTTGCCGTGCTGGCCGAACCAGTTCACCCCGAATCCCGGGTAGACCAGGACGACGGACGCGAAGATCGCCCAGAGCGTGCACAGCCCGCCGACGATCCAGACCATCGGCATTCCGCCAGGCACCCGGTATGGCCGCGGCACGTGCGGGTGGGACAGCCGGAGTTTGACCAGCGCGGGGAAGATGACGATGTAGGAGATGGTCGTGGTCGAGATGACCAGGCCGAGCACAACCACGAAGTACTTCAGCGCGTTGCCGCCGGTGATGGCGAACGCGAGCACCATGACGGCCGTGGCGGCGATCCCGGAGCATATGTTCACGGCGATGGGGGTGCCGAACCTTGCCGAGAACCGGCCCATGAAGCGCGGCGCGGCGCCGTCCAGCGCGGCCATGGCCTGCGCCCGGTCCGCGCCCATGATCCACGTGGTGCCGCTGGTCAGAAGCGCCAGCACGAACGCGATGGCGATCACGTAGCCGAGTGCCTTCCCTGCTCCGGTGAGGACGGGAGTCCCGTTCGCCGCGACATGGCCGCCATAGACGGTGAACACGGACTTGATGGCGGCCAGGAATCCGGTCAGGCCGGTGATCTGGCTCTTGGGCAGCAGCAACAGGATCGCCAGGATCGGCAGCCCGTAGAGCAGCAGCGTTCCCACGGCGGATCGGGCCACCCCGAGCGGAACGTCGCGCTGCGGGTTCTTCATCTCCTCGCCCGCGGCGCTGGGCAGCTCGAAGCCGACGTAGTTGAAGATCAGCACCGGCACGGCGGCGATGAATATCGCGTAGCTCGGCAGGAAGGCACGGCCGCCGAACGTGTCGTGGATGCCGTTCTTGATCGCGTAGATCACGACCGTGATCGTGAAGAAGCCGAGCAGCAGGGACCGCATGAACGCGCCAATCGTCGGCACCCACTTGCCGACGCTGAAGGAGATGATCGCCGCGACGATGGTGAACCAGATGAACGCCACGACGAACAGCACGTCCAGGATGGACGAACCGCCGAGTACCGAGATCTTCGCGCCGGGCAGGGACCTGCCGTTGTTGAAGAACTCCTCGATGGCCGTCAGCGCGGTGATGCCTAGCGTTCCGCCCACCCAGATCGGGTTGGACACCCAGTAGATCAGCCCGTTCACCGCAGCTACTCCGCGCCCCCAGGCCATCCTGGTCCAGATGTACGGGCCGCCCTCCTCGGGGAACGCCGTCCCCAGCTCGGCGATCAGCAACGCGTAAGGAACGAAGAACAGGACGGCGAGGAAGATGAGCCACGTGAACGCCTGCGGCCCGTTGCTCGCAACCGCGCCAAGCGTGTCAACCCCGACCAGCGTGCAGATCAGGAAGAACAAGATGTCGAAGCGAGCGAAATGCTTGCGCAGCTTCTTCTTTTCCGCCAGCGCATCAGTGGTAGTGACGTCCATGAGATCGGCTGGTGCCGCTGTCGCCATGGCATTCCCTCCGTCCGCAGCCCGCCAGCCGCCCGCGTCCTGGCCACCGGATCTTCACTCAGCGGCTCCAGCGCGATCGTGGACATGTTCGATCTTCATGCTGATCCCATCCCGCTGAAAGCTATGGAATTGCCATAGTACCAATTCGTATGCCGAATCCGCGCTCGCCGCTGTGCCGAAATGCAGGTCCAGGCTGATCTCATCGGTCGCGTCAGGATAGATTTTACCTATCTGGCCTGATCCATTCTCATGACGACGAATAGAGACGATTCCGATGTCGTCGGAAAGCTCGAAGCTCCGGACGAAACCATCGAGTTCCACGGCTCCAGCGGTGATCCGAAGGATTGTAGGTTCATTGACGCTCACGACTCTCTCCTTTTGATCCTTGGAACTCGCCGGCCGACTGTCCGGTTTCGATCGGTGGCTGATCATGCTCCAGAATTATCCACAACCAGGCACGTGGCGTCGGAAATTCATCCGTGCCGTCAGGTCCGTCGTCCTGGCCGTCTCTTCGCAGGATGACCTGGGTGGATTCTGGTTTGCCACCCTGCCGTTGGCCGGGCGGAGCGTTGGGGTCGGGCACTGCATCTCCTCCGATGCATTTGCGAGATTCAGCCGGTCCGCTTCTCCCTCGTAACCGCTCCCGTAACTGGTCGCGCAGGATCATCGGACTCCCTTAGCATGCCCGACCGACTCGCTCGATACAACGATTCAACCGCTTCCCCTTGCAAATCGAGTTGCACATTCTGCAAGTTTGAGCATAGCCATCATAACGCTGTGTCCACGGGCCATAACGGTCGGTAGAGTTGGATCATAACGGGTCTGGTAGATTGTCTTAACACCTTGCCTGCCCAGCGAGTCGGCCACCATTTCGGAGATAGCGACGATGCCCAACGGCGGCGATCGGATAGATCGAATTAATCATGATATTACTGATATTAGTTCGACAAAGCAGCTGCTGTGCTATGCCGCGGCGGGCCAGCTTGAGCATGTGGCGATGCAGCAAAGGGCGGCGAACCACGGCCGGGTCGTCCTCTCCCAGGGCCGGATCGCTCAGGGCGCGGGGTTCGGCGGCAATAGCCGGATCGCGGGAGCCAACCTGTCCGCTGCCCTTCGGAACGGCCTGAGCCTGCAGAAGCTACATGACCTCGACGAGATCATGGGCGCGGTGGCGCCGGACCTGGAACGTACCGGCGGCCTGTCGTCCTTGGATCTCCGGCTGTCCGGCGAGCGACGCGCTGAGCTTAAGGGCAGCATGACCGCGCATGTCCCGCCGAGCTGGACCAGGAAGGTACTCCAGGACCCGCCCGCCGGTGACGTCGGAGTGCTGATCCAGGCCTCGGCGTTGCTGTCCGCGTTCATCTCAGCCGATAAATTGGGCTTTGCTGGCTCGGTCGCGCGCATTCGTGACCGCTACAGTCAGGAGCTGGACGTGCTGGTCCGGCGGCTGATTCTTATCTCGGACGGGCCGCCGACGCCGCGCAACTACGATGCGCAGGTATTGATCGGCATGCTGGCGAGCTATGCCTTCGAGCAGATGCAGGAACTCCTTGAGGACGAGCTGCGTGACTCGCCGCTCGGATTCCGAGTGTGGCGGGCGATCACGAAACTGGTCAGGCTCAGCGGCCAGGAAGCGCACGCAGACGCCCTGAAGAGATGGGTCCGCTTGCTGGTGATGGACGCCGAGGAGCTACGCAAGCGCAGCCTGTACCCAGGCCGGGGACTGGACCTCGAGCTCGCGATCTCAATTCCTGACGCCTGGTCCCCGCCGGGAGACGACTGGGCAGGCGCCGCGCTGCTCGCCAGGGCCCGGGAGCACGAAGCGACCATCAGGGAGCGCGGCACTGCGGTCATGGGGTTGTGGCAGCGTGCAATCAGCCGGCAGCGGGCCGACCAGGAGCAGACCGAGCGGCACCTGCGAGAGCTGATCGCTGAGTTCCGCGATGGTAAATCACGGCCGGACGCACCGGCCGGGCTCAATTGGATCGCCGCGACGCTCGAGCATTCCATGGACAGACGCATAGCGGTATGCAACGAGTTCCCTGACGTGGACCAGCAATGGTTCCGGCGCGTTCAGGAGGCCGCAGACAAGATCGACGTGCCTGAGCATCTCCTGAAGGGGACTCGGCGCCTGTTCTGGCACATGATATTGCAGAACGCCGGGGTCTACCGCCGCCATGCGGTCGAGACAGTTGTCACCAGCGGGTGGAACGAGCCCGTCGCCAGGGCGCTGGGATCCCTGCTGAAATATGAGACCGACGAGACGTGGCTGCGGATTCGCGCTGAGTTCGCCCTAGGACTCATGCAAAATCAGTCAATGCCGGTCCTGAAAGACCTGACCACCGCCTGCGAACATGCTTACGACAACCTACGGCCCGCCATGGACGGCCCGGACGGTAAGCCCTCGCGGACGCAGGTCATTGAGATGCATTCCGCGCTCTTCGCAGTGGCCGATTGCTTCGGCGTCACCGGCGCGGAGGACCGCGCCCGGCGCATCAGGACCAATATTGAACACATACTAAAATACCTCGCGGAAATGGAGCCCGGCCGCGGGATGATCGTGGCCGGGGCCACCAGGGCCGCTGCCTATGCCCTCACGATGACGGCTCAGCCCAGCCAGCCGGGCGGTCCGCCTGACCTGTCCAAGGTGCTGCTTGAGAAGCTAAGCCGGCATCCGGATCCCGTCACGGCCAGGCTCAGCAGATGGGCACTGAGCTTTCGGTTCGCTGACGACGGAGCGATCCGTCCGTTGCTGGGCGCCGCTGTCGTGGAGCATGACGCCCCGCACGCCGGAGGCTGACCGGGCCGGACGCATCCTGCTGTGGGCTGCTATGGAATGTGCCTCAGCAGGATGCGCGCTGCAGCGGCCGCGACTGTACATGGGTTACGCCCTCCGAGCGCGGTGCGCACGTACACGGAGACCTGGACATCCCAGACCGTCACCCCGGGCCCGTAGACCGCGCACGTTGCGCCGGGACCGGGCGTGCTCGCCACGAATGCCCCGCTGCCAAAGGCCGGGGCGTTGCTGATCGCATACACGCCAGCGGGATTAGCCAGCGACTGGCGCGCGAGCTGCACGTTCCATGGCCCGGTCGGAGGAATGAAGGGGAAGGTAGCGGCCAGCCCGATCTCCGGTACGGTCTGGCTCGCGTTCGCGGCGTCGTACAGGCATCCGTCCTTCCTGGCAGAGCGGATGCTGAACGGCAGGCCAGTCACCGCGCTGAGCCGGGCGAGCGACACGCAGTGATACGTGCGGGCCTCAAAGGCTGCGATCGCTGCCGGGGGCGGGGCAGACAGAGCCGCCGTGGATGATCCGGTCCCAGATGACGAAGGCTTAGCAGCCGATAGCCCGCCCTGGCTGCTGCACGCTGACAGCAGCCCGAGCGCGATGGCGAGCACGGCAGCGGCAATGGTGTTCCTCAGGTTCACGCGATCTCCTTGACCGTCTTGATCAGCACGGCGAGCAGCCGTTGAGTTGGGCAGGGGTGCGCACCTGCGAGACGAGCACCGATAATGCCGTATTCGCAGGTCAGCTTCAAGTTGCGCGCAAGCGTGGTGCCAGCGAGAGCCCGCACAGGCCCGCGCCGGGCTAGACTCACCGCGTGCTGGGGTCAGTGCCAGAGCGCGTCCGCGGCCCGCTCGCGTGGTGGCGGTCGCGCGGCGTGCTGCTGCGGGACTCGATCGGCGCGGTGGCCTTCACCGCGGTGGCGCTGCAGCCGGCGCTGGCGCACAACGGGGTGACGCTCGGCGAGCTGCCGCCCCGCCCGGGCGGGGCGCTGGCCGCAGTGCTCGCGCTGGCGCAAACGCTGCCGCTGGCGGTCCGGCGGAGCTGGCCCGGCGCGTGCCTGGCCGTGGTGGGCATCGCGTTCGCGATCTACCAGTGCCTGGGGTATCCAGGATCGTTTACGAGCACGGGCCTGATCCTGGCGCTGTACGCGGCCGGGGCGCACGAGCGCCGGTTCCGGCGTGGCCTGGCGGCCGCCGCCAGCGCGGCCTACGTTGGGCTCGCGATCATGCTCGCCGCCTTGCGGTCGCCGGAGCGCCCGGTGGACTACGTCACCTTCTACCTGGTGCTCGCGTGCTGCTGGGCGGCCGGGTCGTTGGTCCGGGCGCGGCAGCTAACCGAGGCGGAACGGCGCCGCCGCGCCGCCGCGGACGCGGTAGCAGCCGAGCGAGCGCGGATCGCCCGCGAGCTGCACGATGTCGTCACCCATCACGTCACCGCGATGGTCGTGCAGGCAGGCGCCGCCCAGGTTCTGCTACCCAGCCAGCCTGAGCGGGCCGCCGGCCAGCTCGGCGACATCGGCACCACGGGCCGGCGGGCGCTGGCCGAGCTTCGCTACCTCCTCGGCTTGCTGGACGCCGGCCCTGCCGTGGACCTGGCACTGGCGGCCGGGCGGCTGCGTGACCTGGTCGACCAGGCCCGGCGGACCGGGCAGCCGGTCGAGCTGGTGGAGGAGGGCGAGCCGGTGCCACTGGCCGATGCCGCCGGCCTGGCCGCCTACCGGGTGGTGCAGGAGGCGCTCACCAACGCGCTCAAGCACGCTCCCGGCCGCCGAGCGATGGTGCGGGTTAGTTACGATCCCGGAGGTGTCACCATCGACGTGACCACCGACGGGCCGATCCTCGCCGACGGCGCCTTCGCCACCGGCCGCGGGCTCGCAGGCTTGCGGGACCGGGTTGGCATGTGCGGCGGCGAGCTGGCGGCTGGCGGCAGCCCTGGCGGCGGGTTCCGCGTCCGCGCCTGGATCCCGGCTGAGGTGACCGGTGCCGAGCGAGCCCACGCCTAGCGACCTTGGCCCCGGCGGACCCGTGGCCGGCCCGCCGATCCGGGTGCTGGTCTGTGACGACCAGAGCGTTGTGCGGGCCGGCTACGTGACGATCTTCGCAGCCCAGCCTGGCATGGTGGTAGCCGGCGAGGCGAGCAACGGCGCGATGGCCGTCCAGCAAGCTCAGCGGCTCCGCCCGGATGTTGTCGTGATGGATATCCGGATGCCGGTGCTTGACGGCATCGAAGCGACCCGGCAGCTGGCCGGCCCGTCGGCCGCCGTGCCCGTCAAGGTGCTCATCGTGACCACCTTCAACCTGGACGAGTACGTATACCGGGCGCTGAGGGCCGGGGCGAGTGGCTTCCTGCTCAAAGACGCCCCGCCCGCTGAGCTCGTCGCCGCGGTCCGCATCGTCGCCGCGGGCGAGTCGCTGCTGGCACCCGCCGTCACCCGCCGGCTCATCGGCCGCTACGCCGCGCGGATCCGGCCGGCCGACCCTGCCGAGCCCGGTTCGGGTCACCCGCTGGGCGACCTGACCCCGCGCGAGCGCCAGGTGCTCGCGCTGATCGCCGCGGGGATGTCCAACGCGGAGATCGCCGCCGCGATGGTCATCAGCGCGGAGACGGTGAAGACCTACGTGTCGCGCATCCTGGCCAAGCTCGGCCTGCGGGACCGGGTGCAGGCAGTGGTGTTCGCCTACCAGGAGGGCCTGGTCTCCACCCAGGGCTGACCGGGGCGAGGGACGGCATCCCCCGCGAGAGCTACCCCCTATCGCCCGCTGGCGGGTGATGCCCCGCGCCAGGGAGGATCCGTAGCGTTCCCGGTGATGCGCGGCACAGTGCCGCGCCCGCCGGAAGGACCCGCGATGCAGCACCGCACGCCCAAGGAAGCTAACACCGCGGAATCTAGTCCCGCCCTGAGCGAAGGGGACCTCGCTCCGCCCGGCCGCGCCTGGCGGAGCGCCCGGCGCTGGGCTCAGGCGGCCATCGCCGCCCAGGTGATCTTCGTGCTCAGCTGGCTCGTGGCCGCCGCCTGGCAAGGCCCCAGGTACAGCGTCCTCGCGCACTCCATCAGCGACATGTATGCGAAGACCGCGCCCGGCGCGGCCTTCCTGATCATCGTGTTCACGCTGTGCGGCGCCATCACGATGTGGTTCGCGTGGCGGTCCGTGCGGCCCGCGCTGCACCCTGGTGGCCGCCTCGCAACGGCCGGGTCGGCTCTGCTGGCCCTGTCCATCTTTGGCCTGGGGAACCTGCTCACGGCGACCGAGCGACTCGACTGCCGGCTCGCCGACCCCGGCTGCACCGCAGCCAGGCAACTGTCGAATGTGGGCGGCATGTTGGATGACGTTCTCAGCACGGCAGGAATACTGCTCTTCGTGACGGCAGGATTCCTGCTGGCCGGCGCCATGAAGCGAACCCCGGGCTGGCAGGCATCGGCGCGCCAGGCACGCTGGTGCATGGCCGCGATGATCGTGTTCTTCGCCTGCGACGGGCTCACCCAGAGCGCCGGGCTCAGCGGCCTGTTCGAGCGCTTGCTCGCCCTGACCGGTGCCGCGTGGATAGCGCTGCTGGCGCGCGGGGTGAGCCAGCGCCCGCGGCACTTCACGACCAAAGATCGTTAGAAATCCGCTGCCAACTTCCTTGCCTGCTCCTGACCACGCGCGATTGCCTCTTTACCCTGCTCTTTCCCGAGCCACGTCGTGCCTTCCACCACCAGCGTCTGAACCTCTTGTACCCCGATGAACTTCAGCCAGAAATCGATGTATCCTTTCTGATAGTCGAACCGGGAAGCGGGCGTCGGTGAGCCTTCCGCGTAAGTCCCGCCCCGCGCATAGACAACGAAAGCGCGGGGAGTCTTCAGCAAAGGACCATACTCGATGCAGTCATAGGTAAAGAGCATGTTCCGCTGGCAGGCTAGATCTATCAGTTGCTTAAGCTTGTAAGGATAGGCGAAGTTCCACATGGGCACGCCGAGCACGATGCGGTCCGCTTGCTGAAAGCGCACCGCCAGCTCCTGGATTTTATCCCAGATGACCGCCTCGGCCTGGTCCATCGGTTCTCTGTTCACGCCTTTGTACTTCGCCCCGATAGCCTCCTGGTCAAAATCCGGCAGCATTTCCTCCCAGACGTTCAACGTATCGACCACGACCCAAGGACAAGCCTGACAGTAGGCTTCGATGAAGGCGCCGGCCACGGCGATGGACGCAGACCCGGATCCACGGGGAGAGGATTCGATGTTGAGCAGGCGCATGACCTTACCTCGAAATGTGCCGTCACCAGCTAGGCCGCGTACCAGCCGCGGCTGAGTTCAGCCGCGCGTTGTGGCTGTCACCCGCAAAGCAGGCAATCTGCGCTATACAGGCAGCCCGCGCCCGGTACAGCACGCCAGGCACACTTTGCAGGCCTCGTTCGCCGACAAGCTCCCATGCCCGTTGCTCACGCCCGGTAAACGGCAGGCTTACCGGAGCCGGACGGCAGGACGGCTCCGGTACCGGGCGCGGTCAGGTGGCCGCCGGTGCGGTGGCCGACGCGGCGACGGCGGAGGCGAAGTCGAACTGGATGCCCAGCTGCGCCATCATGACGCTGACGCCCACGTAGCAGTTGAATTCCTTGATCTTGCCGTCTTCGATGTACCAGAAGTCGGCCGTGGGGATGTCGAGCTTGGCTCCGGTGGGCTGGATGACCCCGGCCGGCGTCGGGAACGGGCCGGTGAAGGTACCCCGGATGGACAGCTCGACGGCGACGACGTTGCCCATGACGTGGAAGCGGTGTAGTTCGCGGTGGACGTCGGGGGCTAGCTGGCCCATGAAGACGACCAGGTCGCCCAGGTGCTCGCCGCGGTACGCCTCGCCCGCGACGATGTTGTTGAACACGCCGTCCTCAGCGAACAGGCCGGCGAATCCCGGCACGTCGAGGACGTCGCCCTCGGCCGCGTGGTATGCCTGGCGGACGATGGCCTCGGCGTCGGTGGTTCCGGTGGTCATTGGTCTCTCCTTCCGATGAAGTAACTCAAACGCTTGCTTGAGATTATGACGGCAGCGGATTCATGTCAAGCGAGTGTTTGAATTGCTTGGAGCGGGCGTCAGGCGGCTGCGTCAGCCGACGCCCGGGTATCCGCGGAATGCCCCGGCCACCACGGGGACGAGCAGCCGTTCGATCTGCCTGGCGGGCTTGGCGGCCAGCTCCCTGCCGATCGGTGCGAGCGCCAGCCAGTTCAGCAGGCCCGCCGCGCATCGCGTGCGGAAGGTCAGCTCAGGTTCCCTGACCCCGGGAACGTTCGCCGACAGCACCCGCTCGGCATCTCGGCGGGTCTGGTCGAACTTGCCTGCCAGCCGGTCCCAGCCCTCCGGCGGATCGATGCCGGCGCGTGCCACCGTTCGCATGACGGCGAGGTCTTGCCCGCCGGCGGCGAGCGAGCGGATCATCGGCCCGGCGAACGCCGCGGCCAGTTCCTCCAGCGTCGCCTCCGGCGCCAGTGCCCCGATCGCCTCGTGCTGGGCGTCCAGGTACCGCTCGAGGGCGTGCTCGATCGCCGCGTCGCACAACGCCTTCAGCGATCCGAAGTGGTAGCTCACCGCCGCGACGTTGGCCCCGGCGTTGTCGGTGATCTCGCGGAGCGTCACGCCTTCCGTGCCCCTGTCGGAGAGCAGCTCCAAGGCGGCCGCGAGCAGGCGGTCGCGCGTACGCTGACCAGCCTCCCGACGCAGATCCGCCTTCTCCGCCACCACGGGCTGAACTCAAGCACCTGCTTGATCTCTTGTCAAGCAGGTGCTTGAGTTTCAGCCCCCACAGGCCGTTCTGGCGAGCCGAGACGTTCCTGTCGATTCACAATGGTTGTTCTGTGAAGCCGGCCAGGTGTGGGTTAGCCTGGCCAGCGTGCGGCTGTATTTCGATGACGAGGGCCTTGATGGCCAGTTGCAGCGCAGCATCGGCAAGGCGGATTC
The DNA here is from genome assembly GCA_030045175.1 of Streptosporangiaceae bacterium. Taxonomy (GTDB): domain Bacteria; phylum Actinomycetota; class Actinomycetes; order Streptosporangiales; family Streptosporangiaceae; genus Chersky-822. The sequence goes on from JASIBM010000501.1 coordinate 10,963, forward strand.
TGGCATGGCTAGCGTGGGCGAATGCCTGGAGATCGCATCACAGGTCACGCCGGGTGACCGGGACAGCTGGTACCGGGCGTGGACAGCGTTCGGCTCGCGCCTGCGGGAGCAGGCTGATGCCGCGCTGAAGGCCGGCCATGCGGTCAGCGCCCGCGACGCTTACCTGCGTGCGGCCGAGTACTTCCGGCAGGCTTTCTTCTTCCACCGAGATGACCTGGATGGGGCGGAGCTTCGTGCTGCCTATCGCGCCAGCGTGCGGGCGTTCCGGGCCGCGCTGCCACTGCTCGGCCACCCGGCCAGGATCCTGCCTGGCGCGTGGCCAGGGTACCTGCTTACCCCGGCCGGGCCGGCCAGGCCGCGGCCAGCCATCTTGCACATCGGCGGCTACGACGGCACGGCAGAGGAGCTGTGCGCCTCAGCCAGGCCCGCGCTGGAACGCGGGTTCGCCTTCGTCGCTCTTGACGGGCCGGGCCAGGGCTCGGTGCTGTATGACAAGCGCGTCCCGATGCGGCCGGACTGGGAGCACGTCCTGCCGGAGATGGTGGCCAGCCTCATCGCCCAGCCGGAGCTGGACGCCGCGAGGATCGTGCTGGTAGGCAGGTCATTCGGCGGGTTCCTGGCACCGCGCGGGGCAGCGGGTGAGCCGCGGCTCGCCGCCATGATCGTAGATCCAGGTCAGTACGACCTCGGGGCGGCGGCCAGCGCGAGGCTCGGTGACCTCGCCAAGCGCATCCACGATCCCGCCGCTGACGACGAGTTCGACGCGCTCTTGACCCTGCCCGCGCTCAACGCCTTGTTGTCGCCCCGCATGGTGACCCACGGCATGCCCAGCGTCCGCGCCTACCTCGCCGACATGCTCCGCTACACCAACGCCCCGACAATCGCCCGGGTCACCTGCCCTAGCTACGTCACCGACAACCAAGGCGATCCGGTCTCGACCGGCCAGGGCAGGCAATTGTTCGACCACCTGACCTGCCCGAAGGAATTCCGCCAGTTCACCCGCGGCGAGGGAGCCGAAGGGCACTGCGAGGGCATGGCACCTGTCGTCTTCTGGACCGCGGCCTTCGACTGGCTCGGCGACGTCCTTGACTGACGCAGGGCACCTGCCCGCCAGCCCGCGTTCTTCGGACCTCCTCGTGAGCGCCCTCTGCAAACGGTCCACGGCGACCGTCGCTGCCTGATGTCATTCTTGGCCGGGCTGGCTTCTGAGCCTGATAGACGCGAGTTTCCCGCGGGTGTCCACGGTGTCGTGATGATCCGGGCCTAGCGTGCGCTCCCGTATGCTGAGCACTGCGGCGTACGTCTCGGCCGCCTCGGACAGGCGTCCCTGGTCCTCGAGCACGACGCCCAGATTATGCCTGGTACCGAGGGTGGCCGGGTGATCGTCGCCGACCAGATCGCGATGGATGACAATGATCTCGCGGTATTCGGCTTCCGCTTGCTCGTAATGACCGCCGAGCCGGAGGATGTAGGCGACCGCGTGCCGCGTTTCGAGAGTGTCGGGGTTCCTGTCACCGAGGATCCGGCGACGAAGGGCAAGGACGGCCGCGAACTCGGCATAGGCTTCGTCCAGCCGGCCTTGGTCTTGCAGCACCATGGCCAGGTTGTGCCTGGTCCCGAACACCTCTGGGTGCTCATCACCGAGCGTTGCCTGCTGCACGGTGATGACGTCCCGGAATTCGGCCTCAGCGTCCTCGTACCTGCCGCGGAGCCGGAGCATGTACGCGAGCGCATGCCGGGTCATGAGCGTGTCCGGGTGCCCATCGCCGAGCTTCTTCTTACGCAGCGCGTACACCGCCCGGTACTCGGCATCGGCGGCGTCTAGCTGGCGCAGGCTTTGCAGGACGGCTGCCAGGTCTTGCCGCGTGGCTAGGGTTTGCACGTGGTCCTCGCCCAGCGTTGCCTGCTGCACGTCGAGGATCGACCGGTACTCCTTCTCGGCCTCGTTGTCTCGCTCTCGCGCTTTGAGCACGAATGCCAGATTTAGCCGGGTAGCCAGCGTGTCGGGATGCTCAGCGCCGAGAACACGCGTCCGGGATCTGAGAACGGCGCGGTACTCAGATTCCGCCTGGTCCAGGCGCCCTAGTCGCCGTAGCGCGGAGCCGAGCCCATCCCGCGATGTCAGCGTGTCGGGATGCTCAGCGCCGAGCAACTCAGATCTGAGATCGAATACTTCGCTGTATTCCTCGGCCGCTTCGGTGTATCGGCCGCTCTCTCGCTTCGTCTGCGCGTAGTAATGACGCGCCGACAGCGTGTCGGGGTCCCGGTCGCCGAGTGCTGCCCTGCGCAGCTGCACGACCTGACTTTGCCCCGCGTGTGCTTCGGTGTAGAAGCCTGCGGCTTGCATGTACCGCGCCGCGAGGTAGGCGGGTTGCGTCAGCCGCCTAGCCGACTCCGGCGCGCCGCCGTCCAGCGAGGGCAGGTCAAGGACGCTGAGGCAATGAGGGGCGAGCGCGCTCCAGAGCTGCCAGTTACGCGGATCCTCCGGTGCCATCCCCGCCGTGGCTTGGTCTAGCAGTGTGAGGAGCAGATCCAGGTATTGCGATGCGTTCGCGGCGACATCAGGGTGGGCGCGATTGGCTGCTCTGATCACCGGCAGCAGTGTTGCTGTCCGCTGCCTGAACGGGTCCGCCGACTCGGCAACGACGACCGTGACCAGGCCAAGCCGGACGAGGCCGTCGAGCGCCCGGGCGACAACCTCGCCGCTGGCGCCCGCGAACAGAGGTGACCCGGCCATCGCCTCGATGTTGAATAGCGCGGCGTAAGGAACCGGGGCCGGACCCAGGCACGCAAGTAGCCGCAAAAGGGGCCTGGACAGCGGTGAGCCACGGCTGGCCAGCAGATCGAGCGACAGCTCCCAGGTTGTGGTTAGCGTCCGGCGCGCCTTCTCTTCCGGGGTTGCGGTGGGATCTGCGCCCAGGACGTCGAGATTGGCGTCCAGCGCAGCTTGGTAGGCGGCGAAGGTGATTGGCGCGCCGGGCTGCGGCCAGACATCGATCCTGGCATTGGCTAGATATGAGCCGGCCAGGTCTAGCGCCAGAGGCAGGCCGCCCAGCCAGGCGCACAGTGCCCGCGCGTCGGTTTCATCACCGGCGACCGGAGCTAGATCCCGGAGCACTTGCGCGCCGTCGCCCATGGCTAGTTCAGGCACGTGGGCTAGGCGGCTCCACGATCCCCAGACGGATTGCGCGCTTTCCCGGCTTGTCAATAGAACCAGGCCTGACCGGGTCAAGGGAGATCGCAGCCACCCACGGCCGTCACTGAGCCTGCCGGTGCCTGCCGCTAGGAGATCAGTGTCGTCGGCGTTATCGATCACTAGTAGCCACGGCTCGCGCAGCGAGTTCAGCCGATCCCAGAACACGTCAGCGGCGTGGCGTCGCATGAGCTCGCTACTGCTGGTACCGGCGTCGAATGCCACGGCATGCAAGCTGGCCTCAAGCTCAGCGGCGACCGTAACCGCTACCCACCAGACACGGATCCCGAGGTTCTGAGCTTGGTGCGCTACCTCAAGCGCGACCGTGGTCTTCCCGCAGCCACCCATGCCGTGCAGAACCCACACGCGTTCCCCGCCCGGATCACCAGCGCGCACCTTGCCAAGCTCGCTGAGGAGAAGGCTCACCAATTCGCTCCGGCCGCGCAGCCGGTCGACCGGGACTCGCCGGTGCGGGATTACCAGCGGTTTCGCCAGCGCCGCCTTCTGGGCGATCAGCGAGGGATCAGATGGGTGCAACGCAATGTCGTAGATGTCCCGACCCGCCTGCATGATCTTCGCACCATGATCGGCGAGTGCCGCGAGCGCAGACCCGGGGTTGGCGATAGGCTGCGGCGCCTGCGGTCCTGGTGCAGTCAAGCTACCCCCTGCCTGATCCCAGGTCCGGCTGTTGTCGTGTGGTTCGAACTGAAGTTAGTAGTTCTCTAATCTTATCGAGATGGCGACTGCTATCTCGATATTCCCATTACGAGCACTGTTCGATCAAATGTGCCGACCGTCCAGGTGATATGGCATCCGCCAGCCTCTCTGTGGAAAGGGCCCAGGACCGGGTCGCGGCGGCGGCGAGTCCCCGCCGGCACTGGCGCCGATGCCAGTGCGCCAATGGCGGCGCGAACCTCGGAGGAAGATTCGCCCACCGAAGCGAGCTGATCGTCAACGCCTCGTGCGAGAACGACCTGGTACGGCGGCGCTACCTGCTCCGCCTCCAAGTCAGCCAGGCGCCATGCGGCCATAGCCGCTGCCTCTTGGTGGCCCGAGGCCACGGCATGCCGGTACGCCGCAGAGGCGCCAGCGATGTCCCCTTGCCCGGAGAGCAGCATGCCCAAGATCACAGCCGCCCGCGGCCCCTCGTCCGCATGACCAGAGTCGATCGCGATCCTGCACGCCGAGCACGCCCCTGCGGTATCACCCTGGTCGGCGAGGAGGACTGCCGCCTTGAGTGCCGCCCCCGGGACAACGTCTGGATGCCGCGAGTCCATAGCCAGCTGGAAGGCTCTGAGCGCACCGGCAGCGTCGCCTTGGTCCCGCAACACCAGTCCGAGCAGAAAGGCAGCTATCGGCCCGGCATTAGGATGCCCGGATTCGCAGGCTCGCTGGTACGCGTCCCGAGCGGCCTGCTCATTGCCCTGCCCTTCTTCCAGGTATCCCAGCCCAAGCCAGGCGAACGGCCCGGCGTCGGGATGCCCCGAGTCGATCGCTAGCTGGTAGGCGGCACGAGCGCCGCGCGCGTCGTCCTGGCTGGCGAGCAAGTCGCCAAGGGCCTGAGAGCTCGGTGGCCCTTGGTCTGGATCCCCGGAGTCGATGGCGGTCTGGAACGCGACCCGCGCGCCCGCCAGATCACCGCGCTCTTGCAGGAGGTATCCGAGTTGCCGCGCCGAGCCCGGGGCCGCCTCGCGGTGCCCGGATTCGACGGCGTACCGGTACGCGGAGATGGCACCGTCCGCATCCCCTAGGTCCGCGAGCAGGTTACCGAGGTTATTGGCAGCCTTCGGGCCAGCCTCCGGGTGACCCGAATTGATCGCCACGCGGTAGGCCGCCCCGGCTGCTGCCATGTCACCCTGGTTCCTCAGCAGCAGCCCGAGCTCGAGAGCGGCCTGCGGCGCCACGGCCGGATCACCGGAGTCCACCGCCCGCTGAAATGCGGCCATCGCGGCCCGCGAGTCGTTCCGGCCAGCGAATACCTTGCCCAGGCCCCAGGCCGCCCATGCCGCAGCAGTGCTGTCCGGCGAGTCAATGGCGCGCTGGAATGCTGCCTGGGCGCCATCCAGGTCGCCCAGGTCCCCCAGGCTCATGCCTAGCTGCACGGCGGCCATCGGACCAGTCGTGCCCCCCAGATCACTCAACTCACCCGACTCCCTTCCAGGGCCGCGGATATGGATGCATCGACTTGCTGATCCTGAGGTTGCTCATGCAGCCTGGCCCGCTGCATCGGCAAGATGCGCGACCCTCCGGGTGTCAGCCTCCGCGTGTCAGCCTCCTGCGGCGGTCTACCGAATCTCTACCGGACTAGGTCGCGGCAGCAGGCCCTGGCGACGCCATTGGGGTCCTCGCTGTTGCCCCTGGCGACGGCGGTTGCCCCGGCGGTGTGGCCGGCCACGTCCCGTCAGGCAGGGCAAGGCGGGCATTTAGGACGTCAGCGCCGCGGTGGCCGGCCTGGCTGGGACCTGGCCGGACGGGATCTCGGCCCATAGGTCACGTGGTTATCTCACGTCACAGATCATGATCGTTCTGGCCGAATGAATGGCAAATTGGTCCGGTCCACCCGGGTGGATGGCACATTGACCAGATCGGTGGCGGCGCGGCGGGGCGCGGCGGCGCGGGATGGTACGCGATGAAAGGGGTAATGGTGATGAACCGGGCACGGTCGGCAGGCCTGTGCCGTGACGTCGGCAGGACTGTGCCGTGACGTCGGCTGCTGCGGTGCGTCGGCTGGCTGCCGTGCGTCCGCTGGCTGCCGTGACGCCGGCTAGCTGCGGTGCGTCGGCTAGCTGCCGTGACGTCTGCTAGCTGCGGTGCGTCGGCTAGCTGCCGTGACGTCGGCTGGCTGCCGTGAGGTCGGCTGGCTGCCGTGACGTCGGCTGGCTGCGGTGCGTCGGCTAGCTGCCGTGACGTCGGCTGGCTGCGGCGGCGCCCGGCTAGCCGACGCCGGAGTCCCGATGGCCGCTGACGGCCGCAGACAGGGGCCGGGGCGTCGGCGGCGGGCTGAGCCAAGACGTGGGCACCCCAGCAGGTCACGAGCATGATCGAAATAGCGCCTAAGGGCATTGACCCCAGACCCGGCAGCCGCCCGCCAAGGACCAGCGCCTATCGGGAGGACGGGGCAGAGCAGGACGACCTTGCCAGAGGACGGCTGGTAGGCGTGTTACGGTCGGCCCGTGCCGGAGAAGCGAGCGGACACCTTACTGAAGACGATGCGGGCCATCGAGCACTTCACGC
>JASIBM010000502.1 GCA_030045175.1 Streptosporangiaceae bacterium
CGGGACAGCCAGACCGTATCCTGTGGCCGTGGCAGCGCTGAGATCGAGTCCGATCGGGATAGCCCTGACCCGTTACGAGGTGGAGCGGTGCACGGCGCGTCGCGGCGACGCCGACTGGCTGGCCAGTGCGTGGGCCAGCCCCCGGACCAGGGTGCTTGTCGTCGAGGACGGGCAAGCGCTGGCAAGGATCGACGACACCTCGGCGGAACTGCTCTACGTCTCGCCGGAGCAGGCGCCGGAAGGCATCAGGTTCCTGCTCGGCGTTGACGACGCCGATGTCGCCTACTTCGGCGTGGGGGCTCGGCTCCCGGCAGCCGATGGCCAAGGCTCCGCCGATGGCCCAGGCTCTGCCGATCGCTCAGACTCCGCCGATGGTCAAGGCTCTGCCGACGGCCCAGGCTCTGCCGACGGCGCCGTGCGCCGGGCCGGGCTGCGCGAGGCGGGCGCGCTGCTCTCCGACCGCGACGCCGGGCTGCTGACGCACGCGGTCGCGCTGGCCAACTGGCACGCCGTGGCCGGCTACTGCCCGCGTTGCGGCTCGCCGACCGAGCCGATCCTGGCAGGCCATGTCCGGCGCTGTCAGTCAGACGGCAGCGAGCACTTCCCCCGCCTCGACCCGGCCGTGATCATGCTGGTCACCGACCCCGACGACCGTTGCCTGCTGGCGCGGAACGTCGCCTGGCCGCCTCGCCGGTTCTCCGTGCTGGCCGGCTTCGTCGAGCCAGGGGAGTCGGCCGAGCAGGCGGTTGCCCGCGAGGTGCACGAGGAGACTGGCGTGGTGGTGACCTCGGTCACCTATGCGGGCAGCCAGCCGTGGCCACTGCCGCACAGCCTGATGCTCGGGTTCCGTGCCGAGGCCACCGGCACGTCGATCACCATGGACGGCGAGGAGATCGCCGAGGCCCGCTGGTACAGCAGGGAAGACCTGGCCAGTGCGATCCTGGGCGGCGAGATGCTGATGCCCCCGTCGCTCGCCATCTCGCGCTGGCTGATCGAGACCTGGTACGGCGAGCCGCTGCCGAAGGCGCCGCGCCCGCCATCCACCCCGCCGTGATCACGGACTCCCGTCTGCAAGCTTTGCGCTCTGGCGTCCGCGATCATGGATGCGGGCTCGGCCACGGCCTATCTGAGCAGCAGGCGCGCGGCGAGCTCGAGCTGGTTGGCGACGTCGTTCGCCGAGGCCCGGCGGGTCACCCAGGCAACCAGGTTGGAGAGCCACACGTCGCCGATGACCCTGGCGATGGCGCGCTCGTCGCTGGTCGGCTCGTCGGCGTGCTGTGTCGCCGCGAAGGGACGACCCACCCAGGCCCCGCGCATCGCGTCGGTGAGCATCTGCTCCATCAGCGCTGCGACGGCGTTGACCTCGGTCGCCGCGCTCGGGTCGGCGAACATGAAGGCACGGGTCATCGCCTCGGTGATCAGCGGCTCGCGCTGCATGCTCCTGGTAACCCGGTGCAGGACGTAGATCACCCGGTCGTGCGGCGCATCGCCGGGGACGGGCCTGCGGCTCAGCCGTTCCCTGGTCCGCTCGAACTCCCTGGCCAGGCCAGAGACCAGCAGGTGAATCTTGGAAGGGAAGTACCTGTACAAGGTGCCAAGCGCGACATCGGCCCGGTCGGCCACCTCGCGCATCTGGACGGCCTCGTAGCCGCCCTTTGACGCGAGGGCCAAGGTAGCGTCGAGTATGCGCTTGCGGCGCTCGCGCTGTGCCGCCGAGCCGAGTTCGCCATCGGCCTGGGCGGTGGCGGCGCCGGCCGATGGCCGGCCTGCCGCGGCGTGCTGCTGGCCAAGGGTCTTCAGTGGAGCCATCTGTGTTGTCTTCGTTCCCTCGTTCATCGGTGCTGGCCGGGGACGGGACGGCCCCTTGGAACCTCGCAGCCCAGGCGGCGCCCCGCCATGTCCTCGCGGGCCCACTGATCGGGCCGGCGTCGGCTGGCGATCCCAGGCAGCGTCCCGCTGGCCGTTAGAAGTATAACGTGTTCTAATTTGTCTGCGCCGACCAGCAGGAGGATCAGTGCCCATCGCGGTGACTGCCGAGCAGGTGGCGATCGCCGACTCGGTCGGCCAGTGGGCGCGGCGAGCCGATTCGATCGCGGTGGTCCGCGGCTTGGAAACCGGTGCGGGGCGGACCGGCTGGCCGGCGCCGCAGTGGTCAGGCCTGGCCAGGCTCGGCGTGTTCGCCATCGCGGTGCCCGAGCGGCTCGGCGGGGCAGGCGGCTCGGCCGCCGACGTCGCGGTCGTGGCCGAACGGCTCGCGAGCGCGCTCGTTCCAGGCCCGGTGGCACCCACGTTGCTGGCTACCCTGGCGCTCGCGAGCGCGGTTCGCGGTGAGGCCGTCGGGGAAGGCGCCGCCGAGCTGCTCGCCGTGATCGCGGCCGGCGACGCGAGCGTGGGCGTCGCGCTATCGGCATGCCTGACCGGAGCGCAAGACGCCGACGGCGGGCTGGTCGTCGGCGGCACCGCCGACCTCGTGCTCGGCGCCGGCGACTGCTCGCACCTGCTGCTCGGCGCGGAGACCGACGAGGGCGAGTCGTGGTTCGTGGTCGAGGTGGGCGCACCCGGCGTGCGCGTTGCCCGCCGATCCCCGGTCGATTTTTCCAGGGCACTCGGCGACATCACGGTCACGGACCTGGTGGTCCGGCCCGCCCAGCTCCTGGCCGGGATGCGCCGTGACCTAGTCGTGGACCTGGCGGCAACGCTGGCAGCGGCGGAGGCATCGGGCGTGGCGAGCTGGTGCGTTCAGACAGCGGCCGAGTACGCCCAGGTCAGGAGGCAGTTTGGTCGCCCGATTGGAGCATTCCAGGCGGTCAAGCACCTGTGCGCGTCGATGTTGTGCCGGGCCGAGCTCGCGGCTGCGGCGGCGGGCGACGCCGCGAGCGCCGCGGACCAGGCGCCCGACGAGCTGCCGCTGGCCGCGGCCGCCGCCGCGGCGATCGCGCTCGACGCCGCCGTGGACAACGCCAAGGATTGCGTCCAGGTGCTCGGCGGAATCGGCTTCACCTGGGAGCACGACGCGCACCTTTACCTGCGCCGGGCGCTGGTGCTGCGCCAGCTTCTCGGTGGCACGGCTCGCTGGCGCGCGCGGGCCGCCGAGCTCGCGATCGAGGGCGCGCGCAGGCGTGCGTTCGCGATCGATGAGCTTGAGCCCACTGCGACATCGGATATGGAACAGCCGTCCGACGGGGACGGGATCCGTGCGGCGGCTCGAGCCGTGGCGATGGCCGTGGCTGCGCTGCCTGCCAAGGAGCGGCGAGCCGCGCTGGCCGATGCCGGATACGCCGCTCCCGGCTGGCCGGCGCCGTATGGCCGGTCGGCGCCGCCCGCGGCGCAGCTCGTGATCGACGCCGAACTGGCCAGAGCAGGGCTCAGCAGGCCCGATCTCGGCATCGGCGACTGGGCGATCCCCGCCATCGCCAGGCACGGCTCGCAGCAGCAGCTCGACAGGTTCGCCGGGCCAACGCTGCGCGGTGAGATCTCCTGGTGCCAGCTCTTCAGCGAGCCAGAGGCCGGATCGGACCTGGCCTCGCTGCGCACCAGGGCGGTGCGGGCCGAGGGTGGCTGGCTGCTGACCGGGCAGAAGGTCTGGACCTCGCTGGCCAGCGAGGCCGACTGGGCGATCTGCCTGGCACGCTCAGATCCCGAGGCGCCCAAGCACCGGGGGATCACGTACTTCCTGGTCCGGATGCGCGCAGCGGGGATCGAGATCCGGCCGTTGCGCGAGATCACCGGGCGGGCCATGTTCAACGAGGTGTTCCTCGACGACGTGTTCGTGCCCGACGAGTGCGTGGTGGGCCAGCCAGGGGGCGGCTGGCCGATCGCGCGGACGACGCTGGCGACCGAGCGGGTCGCGATCGCGGGTGGTGCCAGGCTCACCGAGGACGTCGAGGCGTTGCTCGCCGCGGCGAAGGCGCACATCGAGCGCGCTAGCGACCCGACCGTGATCGACCAGATCGGGGCGCGACTGGCCGAGGGCCTGGCCTTGTCTGTGATGGACGAGCGACTGGCGCGGGCGGTAGCGCGCGGCGCCGAGGCTGGCATGGCGTCGGCGGTGCGCAAGCTGCTCGGGGTGGCGCACCGGCAGGCGGTCGCCGAGACCGCGCTGGCGATGTGCGGCATCGAGGGCGCCGCGACAGACGGGGCTGCGGCCGATCAGGTGCACGAGTTCTTGCTGACCAGGTGCCTGTCCATCGCGGGCGGCACCACCCAGATCCTGCTCTCGGTCGTGGCCGAGCGAATGCTCGGCCTGCCCAGGGAGGACCTGCGCGACCGAGCCCACGGCGAGCGGGAAGATCAGCGCGAAGAAGGAGCTCGCTGATGGATTTCGAGCTCGACGAGGAACAGCGGGCGATCGCGGCGACGGCCAGCGAGGCGCTCGGACGCGCCACGGCTGGCGGCGGGGGCGGGGGCGGGGCAATCCCCGGCGCCGGGGCCGCCTGGTCCGAGCTCGCCAAGGCCGGGCTGCTTGCGCTGACGCTGCCCGGCTGGCTCGATGGCGACGACCTGGGCGCCGACGCGGCCGGGGTGCTGCTTGCCGAGATCGGCCGGCGGGCGGCCTGCGTTCCGGCCCTGGCCACGATCATGCTCGGCGTGCTCCCCGTCGCCCGATGGGCGGACAGG
>JASIBM010000503.1 GCA_030045175.1 Streptosporangiaceae bacterium
CTGGGCATCGAGACCAAGGGCGGGATCTTCAGCAAGCTGATCGAGCGCAACACCACCATCCCGACCAAGCGCTCGGAGACCTACACCACGGCGGAGGACAACCAGCCGTCGGTGCAGATCCAGGTCTTCCAGGGCGAGCGTGACATCGCCGCGTACAACAAGAAGCTCGGCATGTTCGAGCTGGCCGGGATCGCCCCGGCGCCGCGCGGCGTGCCGCAGATCGAGGTCACCTTCGACATCGACGCGAACGGCATCGTCAACGTCTCGGCCAAGGACCTCGGCACAGGCAAGCAGCAGTCCGTGACGATCTCGGGCGGCTCGGCGTTGTCCAAGGACGAGATCCAGCGGATGATGGCGGACGCCGAGAAGTACGCCGACGAGGACCGCAAGCGCCGCGATGAGGCCGAGACGCGCAACCGCGCGGAGACGCTCGCCTACACCACGGAGAAATTCCTCTCCGAGAACTCCGACAAGCTGCCGGAGGACGTGAAGGCCGAGGTCAGCGCCTCGATCGCAGACCTGAAGAAGACGCTGGAAGGCACCGACACCGAGGCGATCAGGATCGCCACGGAGAAGGCGGCGCAGGTCAGCCAGAAGATGGGCTCGGCTATCTACGCTCAGGCCCAGCAGGAAGCTGGCCCTCAGGACGCGGACGCGCAGCCTAGCGGTGCATCCGAGGAAGAGGTCGTCGACGCCGAGATCGTCGATGACGAGCGGCCGGGCTCGGGAGGTGACGCGGCCTGATGTCGGCTTCTGAAGAGCACGGCCAGGGGCCGGTGATCAGGGACCGCAGGCGAATCGATCCCGTCACCGGCCTGCCAAGGCACCCGGCGGAGTCCGCTGGCGGCGCACGGTCCGAGTCAGCACGGTCCGAGTCAGGACGTTCCGAGTCAGCACGGTCCGAGTCAGCACGGTCGGGGCCGCCGCGGGCGGAAGCGGCAGCGGCGGAGGGCGAGCAGCCAGCAGACGCGCAGCCTGGGCCGTCGCGAGCGGCCGGGCAGTCTAGGCCCGGCAGGCACGCGGTGTCCAAGCCCGGGCTCCGCACGGAGGCATCCGCACCTGGGCCAGCCGGAACAGCGACAGGCGGAACAGCCGGACCGGAGCAGGCCGCTGGCCAGGAGCCGGCGAGCAAGCAACGCCAGCCAGGCGACGCCGAGGCGGCAGCTGCCGCGGCACCGTCACGACCCGACCTGTCCGGCGCGCTTGCCGAGCGGACCGCTGATCTCCAGCGGGTCCAGGCCGAGTACGCCAACTATCGCAAGCGGGTGGAGCGAGACCGCGTCGCGATGCGCGAGCAGGCCCTTGCCAGCGTCCTCTCCGAGCTGCTGCCTGTGCTCGACGACATCGGCCGGGCACGCGAGCATGGCGAGCTCACCGGCGGCTTCAAGTCGGTGGGTGAGTCGCTCGAGGCCGTCACGGTCAAGCTCGGCTTGGCCTCCTTTGGCGAGGCCGGCGAGGCGTTCGACCCGAACGTGCACGAGGCCCTGACGCTGGCGTACTCCGCTGACGTGACCGAGCCGACCTGCGCGCAGATCCTGCAACCCGGTTACCGGGTCGGCGATCGGGTCTTGCGTCCCGCGAGGGTCGTCGTCGCCGAGCCGACCGACCCCGCCGGAGCCAGGACGGCCGCCGCCACGGCAGACCCCGAGCAGGGCGGCGCCGATGCCGGTCAGGACGATGAGCCCGGCGCCGCGGGGAACGCGGACGCCACCGGCCCAGCCGACGAGGCGGCTCACGACACCGATTGACCACGCTAGCGATCCACCGACGAGCATTCGCTGATCACCAGACGGCGCAGGCGAAACACGAAAGCGACCTTGACCACTGCGGCACGAGGCCGGTGACGCCAGCCGGCTGCCTGGCCGATGCGGCGACACCGACTAACCCCCGATCAGGAGGGGCCCGTTGAGTACCAAGGACTTCCTCGAGAAGGACTATTACAAGGCGCTCGGGGTCAGCAAGGGTGCGTCGGCTGAGGAGATCAAGAAGTCGTACCGCAAGCTTGCCCGCAAGTACCACCCAGACGCCAACAAGGGCGACACGGGATCGGAGGAGCGGTTCAAGGAGATCTCCGAGGCGTACAACGTTCTCTCTGACCCCAAGCGGCGCAAGGAGTACGACGAGGCACGATCGCTGTTCGGCAGCGGCGGCATGCGGATGCCGAGCGGCGGAGGCCAGTTCGGCGGCTTCGACCTCGGCGACATCTTCGGGTCGACCGGGTCGGGCGGGCGGCTGGGCGACATCCTCGGCGGCATGTTCGGCACCAGGGGCACGCAGACGACCAGGCCCAGGCGCGGCGCCGATGTCGAGACCGAGGCGTCGCTGACCTTCAGCGACGCCATCGACGGCGCGACCGTGACATTGCGGCTCACCGACGAGGGACCCTGCAAGGTCTGCCGGGGCACCGGCGCCAAGGCTGGCACCCTTCCGAAGGTCTGCCCAACCTGTCAGGGTAGTGGCCAGTCCAGCCGGGACCTCGGTAACTTCGCGTTGTCAGAGCCGTGCGCCACCTGCCGCGGCCGCGGCATGGTGGTAGATGACCCGTGCCCCACCTGCGCGGGCAGCGGACGCGAGATGAGCCCGCGGACGATCCGTGCCCGCATCACGCCCGGCGTAGCCGACGGGCAGCGGATAAAGCTCAAGGGCAAGGGCGCGCCCGGCGAGCGCGGCGGGCCACCTGGCGACCTGTACGTGCGAGTGCACGTGTCGGGGCATCCGGTGTTCGGCAGGAGTGGTGACAACCTCACTGTCACCGTCCCCGTGACGTTCGCCGAGGCCGCGCTTGGCGCCGACATCAAGGTACCTTCCCACCGAGGCATGCCGGTCAACGTGCGGATTCCCGCAGGAACGCCCAACGGCCGGGTCTTTCGGGTTCGCGGCAAGGGCGTGCGCCGTTCTGACGCGACGGTGGGCGACCTGCTCGTGAAGGTCGACGTGCAGGTGCCGACCGAGCTGACCGACCACGCTCGCGAGGCGCTGGAGAAGTTCAAGGACGCGACGACCGGTGAGAACCCCAGGGAAGAGCTGTTGCGCAAGGGGCGTACGTAGATGGCGCGCACGGGGAGGGCAAGGCTGGAGGGACTGACGTGCCGAACGAATTCGAGCTGACCGACGACACGCCGGTTTATGTCATCTCCGTGGCCGCGCAGCTATCGGGCCTGCACCCGCAGACATTGCGGACGTATGACCGGCTTGGCCTGGTCTCACCGGGGCGCACGGCCGGCCGCGGACGGCGTTACTCGGTCCGCGACATCCTCATCCTGCGCGAGGTGCAACGACTGTCCCAGGAGGACGGCGTCAACTTGTCCGGCATCAAGAGGATTCTCGAGCTGGAAGGCGAGTGGCGGCGCAACCGGGTGATGCTCGCCGAGATGCACGCCGAGATCAGCCAGCTCCGCGCTGAGCTCGAGTCAACTCGTGCCGTCGCCGCCAGGCTGGCGGCCCTGCTGCGGGACAAGTCCGGGGGCGGGGCGCTCGTGCCGGTGCGCCGCGCCGACCACCCCAGCGCTAACAGGCCCGCGGAACGGGAGACATGAGGTTGGACGAGAAGCTCACCCGCAAGAGCCAGGAAGCGATCAGCGACGCGCTACGGCGCGCCTCGGCGGCTGGTAATCCGAACGTCGACGGGCTGCACCTGCTCGCCGCGCTGCTTGACCAGGAGGGCGGCATCGCCGTGCCGCTGCTGCAGGCGGCAGGCGCCGATCCTGCGGCGATAGCGAAGCAGGCAAGCGAACTGCTCGCCAGGCTCCCCCGGGCATCCGGGGCAACGGTCAGCGCGCCCGAGACGTCGCGGCCGTTGCTCGCTGCGCTGGCCGCTGCCAGCAAGCGCGCCAGCGAGATGAAGGACGAGTACGTCTCCACCGAGCATCTGCTCGTCGGGCTGGCCGCCGAGGGCGGCGAGGCGGCCAGGGTGCTGCGGGCCGCGGGCGCGGACCAGGCCAAGCTGCTCGCGTCCTTCGAGCAGGTTCGCGGGCACGCCAGGGTCACCTCCCCCGATCCTGAGGGCACCTATCAGGCGCTCGAGAAGTACGGCATCGACCTGACGCGCAGCGCCAGGGAGGGCAAGCTGGACCCGGTCATCGGCAGGGACGCCGAGATTCGCCGGGTGATCCAGGTGCTGTCCAGGCGCACCAAGAACAATCCCGTCCTGATCGGTGACCCCGGCGTAGGAAAGACCGCCGTCGTCGAGGGCCTGGCGCAGCGGATCGTCGCCGGTGACGTGCCCGAGTCGCTACGCGGCAAGCGCCTGGTCGCGCTTGACCTCGGCGCGATGGTGGCAGGCGCCAAGTATCGCGGCGAGTTCGAAGAGCGGCTCAAGGCCGTGCTCGGGGAGATCAAGCAGAGCGAAGGCCAGGTCATCACGTTCATCGACGAGCTGCACACGGTGGTGGGCGCCGGCGCCGCCGAGGGCGCCATGGACGCGGGCAACATGCTGAAGCCGATGCTGGCCAGGGGCGAGTTGCGGATGGTCGGGGCCACCACGCTTGACGAGTTCCGTGAGCGGATTGAGAAGGATCCCGCGCTAGAGCGCCGGTTCCAGCAGGTATACGTCGACGAGCCGACGGTCGAGGACACCATCGCGATCCTGCGCGGCCTCAAGGGCAGGTACGAGGCTCACCATCAGGTCCAGATCTCCGACGCCGCGCTGGTGGCGGCCGCCGCGCTCTCTGACAGGTACATCACGGCCAGGTTCTTGCCTGACAAGGCGATCGACCTTGTCGACGAGGCAGCGTCCAGGCTCCGGATGGAGATCGACTCCCGTCCGGTCGAGATCGATGAGCTCCAGCGAGCAGTGGACCGGATGCGGATGGAGGAGCTCGCGCTGGCCAGGGAGGCCGACCCAGCGAGCAAGGAGCGGCTTGAACGGCTGCGAGCCGACCTAGCCGACCGGCAGGAGCAGCTCAACGCGCTGATGGCCAGGTGGGAGCGGGAGAAGTCCAGCCTGAACAAGGTCGGCGAGCTGAAGAAGCAACTCGATGACCTGAAGGGGCAGGCCGAGCGAGCCCAGCGCGACGCTGACTTCGAGGCCGCTTCGCGGCTGATGTACGGCGAGATCCCCGCGCTTGAGCGGGAGCT
>JASIBM010000504.1 GCA_030045175.1 Streptosporangiaceae bacterium
GTGGAGCGCACCGGGCCATAGCCAGGTGCGCACGTCACCGGCCTGCGGGCCAGGTTCGAGCTTCGGGCCTTGCTTGCGTGCCGCCAAGGCGGCGGTCGGCGAATACACGGCAGACACCGGACCCCCGGGTGGCCGGCCTTGTCCAGCCGGTCCCCGTGACGCATCAGCCTTCCGGCAAAGTCGTCGCGGGAGCAGCCCGGGGGATTCTCTCTTTTTCCCGCTCGCCTGCGGCTCGCTCGCGCAGAGTCAGTTGCTCACGCGCTTGAGCTGGGCCGACACGTGCGGTTGCAGTGGCTGTCCGACCGCCGCCAGGTCGAAGGCATAGGCCAGATCCGCCCCGATCATGCCGTAGAGCCGCTTGCCCGCGGTTACCTCCTTCGCCGTGGCGGTCCGCATCACCGCGTCGGTCGCCATCTCGATCTTGGTTCCTGAGATCTCGCCCAGGTAGATCTCGGTGATGCCGGTGGGGTGGGTGAGCAGCACCTCGATGCGGCTGTCCGGCTGTGGTCGCCAGAACCCGACCTCGACAGCGAGCGGGCGCCCGATGTTCCCATCGGCGTCAAGCAGCCAGGTGCGGCTCGAGTAGGTCAGGAACGGCTTGCCGTTGTGGCCGAAGCTGATCTCCTGGCCAAAATTCACGCTCTCGATCGTCGGATAGCCCACCACGCCGGCGCCCTCCCACCGGCCGAGCAGGAAGCTCAGCGGCGAGATCGCTGGATGCGGCTCATAACCATCGTTCTGCGCGATGTCCATGGCGGCAGCCTACGGCCGCGGCCATGGACGCCCCTAGCGCCCCGCCATAGCCACGACCGGGCCGGGACGGTCAGGCAGGACTTAGCCCCGTCGCCCGGCCCGGCGGCCCGCGCCTGGCCCGCCACGCGACAAGCTCAGCGTCACTAGCGCGCAACAACCCGCGATTACCGTGCAGGCCACGATGAGGACGATCACGCTCAGGTCAGCGATCACGCTGGCAGTGTATGGCTCATCAGCAGCCAAGGCTGGCCTCGGCGCGCCGGCCCGAATCAGGCGGACACGGCCGCCAGGCGCTCAGCGCGCAGCTTCCTCGTCCAGGCCTCGTCCGCCTCGGCGATCGGCGGGAGCGGCCCCGCCGCCCAGGTCAGCAGCAGGTCAGCCAGCCCAGGGTTACGCACAAGCGCAGGGCCGTGCAGGTAGGTGCCGAGGATCCGCCCGGCATAGGCGCCCTCGGTCCCGTCGCCGTTGCCCACCCCGCGCACCACCCGCGCGAGCGGGCGCACGCCAGCTCCCAGCGTCGTGACGCCCTGGTGGTTCTCGAAGCCGGTCAGGCGATCCACGCCAAGCTCGGCGTCCACATCGGCCACGATCTCGCCGACTCCGCGCCGATCGCCCCGGCCGCTGCGCAGATCCAGGATGCCGAGCCCCTCGACCGACTCACCCTGAGCGCCGCTGAACACGGTCCCGATGAGCTGGTAGCCCGCGCAAACGGCGAAGATCACGGCTCCGCCCCGCGCGGCGGCGGCCAGTCCGCCATCGGCCTGCAGCCGCCGAGCGGCGAGCACCTGCGGCAGGTCCTCGCCGCCGCCGAGCAAGTAGATATCGCCATGGCGAGGCACGGCCTGGTCGGAGTTCAGCTCGAACGACTCGACCGTGAGCCCGTGCAGCCGGGCGCGGCGCTCAAGCATGAGCAGGTTGCCGCGGTCGCCGTAGGTGCTGAGCAGGTCCGGGTAGACCCAGACCAGCCGCAGGGCATCACCCCGCGGGCTCGACGGCGAGCCGGCGGGCGACACGCGGGTATCAGGCGCCGACGACGTACCGGCCGCCGAGGGCGGCTCGCCGGAACTTTCCCCCGCCGGGTCGGGCGCGGGGCCAGACGTCCAGCCCGGCCCAGCTGCCGCGGCAGCCAATCCGCTCAAGCCGGGCGGACTTGCGAGCTCATCCGGACCAGCCCCGGCCACGCCCGGCTCGGATCCGCCCGCCTGACCCGAATCGCCAGGACCGACGGAGCCGGTCAGATCGGCGGGATCGGCCGGCGACCGAGGCTGGGAGGTCTCGCTCGGCGGCGGCAGATATGCCCCGCTCGGTGACGGCGCCGCGTGCCTGGGCGGCCTTCGGGCGGGCGGCATCTGGTCGTCGGCGCCGCCCGCGTGCCTGCCGTCGGCTCGCTCGTCCGGCTCGCTCACGCCGACCTCCCAAGCGTCGCCCTGATCTGCTGAAACGCCGTGTAGTTGGCGATCACGTCGAGATTGCCCGGCGGAACTCGGTCCACCGCCGCTTCCACGCCGTCGACTACCTCGAACGGAACCTCCGCGGCCTCTAGCCGGACGGCCAGGTCCACCTTGCGCTCACCAGCGACAAGTACCGTACGGCCGCGCAGCACCCGGTAGTCCACGTCCCACAGCCAGGACGTGTCCTTGCCGTCAGGCACCTGGGCGTTGACGGCGAGCAGCACCGGCCTGCCGTCGGGCCCGAGCACGTCGAACGCTTCTAGCCAGCCAGCCGGGTTCTTTGCGAGCAGAAGTCGTAGCGTGCGATCGCGTCGCTGCACGCTCGTGTACCGCCCGGCCACGGATGCCACCGAGCGCAGATGCGGCAGCGCCTGCTCGACATCGGCGCCGAAGAAGCTCGCGACCGCCAGCGCCATCACGGCGTTAGACCTGTTCGCCCGGCCGGGCAGCGCGAGCGCGAGCTCGCGCACAGCGCCGGCGGCGTCGATTACCGCTTCGCCTTCGAGCACCCATCGCGCTGACGGCCTCGACAGGCCACACTCGCCGCACCGCCAGCCCAGCTCGTCCCTGCGCAGGTGCGAGCCGCACCTCGGGCAGCACCAGGAGTCGTCGAGCCAGCGCTGGCCAGCCGCGACCCAGGTCGCCTGGCCAGCCGACCCGGCCGCCCAGGCGACGAGCGGATCGTCGGCGTTGGCCACCACCCGGACGTCAGGCATCTGCGCGAACGCCTCGTGCCAGCGCCTGGCAACCATCCAGATCTCCGCTGCCCTGTCCATCTGGTCACGGCTGAGGTTGAGCAGCACGACGACCCGCGGGCTGGTCGCCTTCATCATCGCCGGCAGGTACCGCTCATCGACCTCGAGGACGGCATATGGTGCGTCCGGAGCACTGGACAGCGCGGAAACCAGGCCGCTCTCCATGTTGGCGCCGAACGCGTTGGACGCGACCTCCTGACCAAGCGAGCGCACAGCCGCCGTCACCAGGCGGGTCGTGGTGGTCTTCCCGTTCGTGCCAGTCACCAGGACGATCTGCCGGCCGGCGGAAAGCTGGCTGAGCAGGTCTGGTGCCACCTTCAGGCCGACGACGCCGCCGATGACCGAGCCGTCGCCACGGCCGGTCAGCCTGGACACCTTGCCGGCGGCATCGCCGAGAGTGGTGGCCACGCGCGCCCGGATCGGTAGCCTGCTCACTGGGACATCATTCTCATAGCCGCCGATGTTATCCGCCCACTGGCTGCAGGTCTGCCGCAGCCGATGTGGCCATGTCGTTATCGCTGCCAACGATAAACCGTCGTGGCCAGGACAGAACGGGCTCTAGCCAGCC
>JASIBM010000505.1 GCA_030045175.1 Streptosporangiaceae bacterium
GGTCCGCTGGTGCGGGTAGAACCTGGCGACGTCGGCCTCGTGAATGTCGATCTCGGGGGCCGCTCCTGACAGCCACTCGGCGGCGGCCCTGCCGATCCCAGGTCCCTCCTTGATCCAGCTGGCCGCGACCGACCAGAGGCCGGCCACCTCGTGGGTCTCGCCGATCGCCGGATGGCCGTCGGGCGTCATGGAAATCAGGCCGTTGATCGCGTAGCGGATACCCGCCCGCTCGTCGCCGAGCAGGTCCGGCATGAGCTCAAGCGCCTGGGCGAGCTGCGGGTCGAAGTCGTCCGAGGTGAAAGGAAGCTCGGTCGGCGACAGGACGGCGGCGTCGATGGACGGGATCGAGTCCGGGTCCACGATCATCGGCCGGTGCGCGTACGAGCCGACCTCCATGTCGCCACCGTGCTGCCGCTCGTACATGTTGACGTCCACGTCGCGGACGATCGGGTAGCTGATCTCACCCGGCGTGTCTGCGAAGAGCGCGATCGGGCCGACGCTGATCATCTGGTGCACGACCGGGGTGAGCGGGATCCTGGCGCCAGCCATCCTGGCCAGCCGGGGCGACCACACGCCGCAGCAGATCACGCAGACCTCGGTCTCGATGTCACCGGCGGTCGTGCGCACCCGCGTCACGCGCGGCCGCGTCCCGGCGCCATCGGTGTCGATGCCGAGGACCTCGGCGTTCGCCGCGACGGTCAGCGCGCCAGAGCGCCCGGCGTCCTCGCGCATCAGCGTCCCGGCCCGCAGCGAGTCGACCACGCCCACGGTCGGGAAGTGCGCGCCGCCGAGTATGACCGACTCGTCGAGGTACGGGACCAGGTCACCTACCTGGGCCGGGGTGAGCAGCTCGGCGGGTATCCCCCACGCCTTGGCCTGCGTGCACCGCCGGCGAAGCTCGGTCATCCGCTCTTGGGTGCGGGCGACCTCGAGCCCGCCGGACTGCGTGAACACGCCGAGTTGCTTGTACTGCTCGGTGCTGTCCCTGGTCAGCTCCATCATCATCTTGGAGTACTCGATCGGGTAGATGAAGTTGGAAGCGTGGCCGGTCGAGCCGCCCGGGTTGGGCATCGGGCCCTTGTCGATCAGCACCAGGTCGCGCCAGCCGAGCTTGGCCAGGTGGTACGCGAGGCTGTTGCCGACGATGCCAGCGCCGATGATGACGGCGCGAGCCTGGCCAGGTACTGCTGTCATGCGCGGCTACTCCCCATCGGTTTCCCGTCTCGCTGCTAACCGCGTCGCGGGCTCCTTGCAGCGGTGCTGGCCCGGGGGGACGAGCCCCGGAACCCCCGCGCGAGGAACCCGCGACGTGACGCCCGGCGTCCCGGTTACTCGACCGGGATCTCCTTGTTTATCAGCCGGAGGTCGATCCCCTGCCGCTTGCGGACGAAGTACGCGACCACGTACACGATGATCGCCAGGACGTACATCGCGCCCATGAAGACCAGCGAGGGCTTGAGGTTCACGTAGTAGTTGTCGTTCGTGAGCCACTCGTACAGGTTGAAGCCGAGCAGCCCGATGGTGACCCACCCGGCGACCGGCACGATCTGCACGCCCAGGATCCTGATCTTGCTGGCCGGGGAGGCCTGCCAGAGATCCTTCTTGATGAACGGCAGCAGCACCACGGCGATGGCGCTGAACAGGAACGTCACGGCGATCACCAGCGTGGCGTCGTAGGTGTACTTGACGAATGTCGTGTTGTAGGCGTACACGGCGCTGAGCGCCACGGCAGGCAGCAGCATCAAGATCAGCGAGTAGAACGGCACCTTGCGCTTCTCCGACACCTCGGCTGCCTTGTCTGGCAGCACCCGGTCGAACGCGGCCGCGAAGATCACCCTGGTCGACGACAGGAACAGCGTGCCGACCCAGCCGAAGAACCACAGGCTCATCACCAGGATCAAGATGACCTGGAACGCGGTGTTATGCACCAGCCAGCCGGCGAACAACACCGGGTATGGCCAGACGGGCAGGGTTCCGGTGCCATTGAAGTTCAGGAAGTTGGAATTCTGGTAGAAGGCCCAGCCGAAAGTCTTGTCGATCAGCAGCAGGAAGGCCACGGTCAGCACGACGGTGATCCACAGGCCGCCGAACATGCCGGTGAGCACGCGCCTGAAGTCGCTCGCGCCGCGGATCTCGCCGTACAGCGTGGCGCCCCAGTTTGGCCACAGGATGAAGAACATCATCACGGGGACAAGCAGCATGGTCGGCCCGAGCGGTCCGAAGCCGAGATGGGGCGCCACATAGCCAGCCTTCGCGGCCGCGGCCTGCGTCTTCCCGTATGCGTTGGTCAACCCGAACAGCTTGTGCGCCTCGAGGTCGAACGAGTTCACGAAGGTGGTGTGGCTGTTGATCAGCAGCAGCACCACGATCACCGCGAAGCCAGCAAGCCCGCCGTAGAAGCACCACTTCTGGAACCTGGCGTACCCCGCCATCCCGATCGACACCAGCAGGCCGGCCAGCGCGATCGTGATCAGCGAGACGGTGAAGATCCCGTTGTGGGTGCCGAACCAGGCCGCGCCGCCACCCGGCCAGGTCCACTTCATCGTCGCCCAGATCGGCTCGAAGAACTGGACGGCGAGGATGTTCCCGTAGATCGGCGCCCAGAGCCAGAGGATGAACCACCACCCGGTGGCCGCCATCACGAACCCGAGGCCGCTGCCGAGGATCCTGGTCTGCCAGACGTAGTCGCCGCCCGCCCGGGGGATCGTCACGACCAGGCCCGAATAGGCGATCACCAGGAACGACACCCAGATGCCCGAGATCACCACCGACGTGATCAGCTGCCCCTTGGGGAACGCCGGCGCGGCGAACGCGAACTCATAGATGGCGAGGGTGACGAAGTTGGTCGCCAGGCAGGCGTAGATCATCGAGTCTCTGACCGACCACCCCCTGACCAGGCCGGTTGCTTTCCTGAGGAATAGTGTCGGCGTCTCGCCGCCGATGGCTTCTGCAGCCATGTGTCCTCCGCCTAGATTAAGTGGCCGCCGCACGGCGCTCGCTGACGCGGCGCTGCGCTCGCTGCTCCCGCCGGACCGACCGTGGATTCGGTCAGGCGAAACCGGCGCCCCCGCGCCGACGTGCCCGCCCGATTAGCAACGTAACTTTGGCCTACTCTGTCACTTCTTGCTGGTTCTGTCACGCCCTCAGAGGAGGGTATTTCCGCAGATGAGCAGCAGGAAGTGAACGCGCGCGACTCAGCCGTTGACTAGCAGGTACCTGCTGACCTTGGCCCGCTTGGGGTCGAGTTCGATCACCGCGCCCTGGAGCACCCCGTCGCCGTAGACGCTGCCGGGGTTGAGCGCGAGCGTGCGGCCCATCGTCTTCTTGCCGCGGCTCTCGTGGATGTGCCCGTGCACGGAAAGCAGGGGCTGGTGCTTCATGATCGCGTCACGCACCGCGACCGAGCCGACCGGTTTCATCACCGCGCCGCCGTGCATCGGGCGCAGCTGGTCATCTAGCGCGGGCGCCTCGTCGAGCCCGGTGCCGTAGGGCGGCGCGTGGAAGTTGAATATCGTCCTGCCCATGTCGGGCACCTGGCTGACCACCGCCTCGATCTTGGCGGCCAGCTCCTCCTCCGGTGCCTCCCTGAAGGTGTCCCACGGGGTCGGGTTGGTCCAGCCCATCGACACCATGCTGAACCCGCCAAGGTCGAGCACCTTGCCCTCGGCGAAGGTCACGCACGGCGACGACTCGATCATGTCGTCGATCTCGAAGATGTCGTCGTTGCCGCCGTTGAGTATGCACGGGGTCTGCCCGCCGTGCAGCTTGGTGTCGGCCATGTCCAGCCACCGGTCGAGCGAGTGCATCATCTCCACGCTGAACCTGCGATCAACCTCGCCCTCGTGCTCGCTGAGCACCGCGAGCTCGTCTGGGCTGACGACCGCCGGGTAGGAGCCCCGGTTGCGTATTTGCTTCTCGATCTCGGCCAGCTCTTCCCTCGACTCGAGCCGCATCGACTCGCCGCGCACCGTGACCTGCCAGTACCCGTTGTACGCCACGATCGGGATCATCACCTTGCCGGTCACGTCGCCGCCGAGGATCACCAGGTCGGCCTTGTAGAACGCGGCGGCGTTGAGGAACTTGCGCCAGCAGATCTCCGACCCGTGGATGTCCGTGGCGAAAAAGATCTTCATGTCAGACCCCCTGACCCCGCCTGCCTGACTGGCCGGACACGATTGCGTTAATGCCCTACTTCCTCGGGCAACTCATACCACCGTACCTTGTCGCCGACTTTGGCGCGCATGCGCCATTTCACGCTCTTGGGGGTGTCCTCGGCGAGCTGCCGCAGGTGCGCGGCCTGCGCGACCGGATCGAAGGGCATCCCTGGCTGGGCGAGCTGCGGGTGCTCACCGAGCAGGCCGGGCAGCTTGTCCAGGTTGCCTGTCACCGTGCGCCACCAGCCCCAATCGGCGGCGAGCACGGCGCAGAAGCGCTCAGAGTCAATGGCAGGGCTGCCCGCGGGCTGGCGTTCCCCCTGCTCGATTGGCATGCACGAGAGCAGCTGGACGATGTCCCTGGCGTCCTTCTCGTTGAGCTCCACGATCTGCAGCTTGGAAAGCAGCAGGTCAACGACGTCCACCGTGTGCGGCAGCCTGCCGAACGAGGGTCGCAGGTCCAGCGTGTGGCACATGGTCAGCCGGTCCACCATGACATCGACCGGCCGGCCGGATGGGGCCGTGAAGTACATCTGCCGGTCCCCGTTGAGGTTGTTGAACCTGCGGTCGGGCTGGCATCCGGACTTTTCCAGATGCGCCGCCACGGCCTTGCGCTCCTTGGAAAGGCAGGCGAAGTCGATGTCCTGGTCCCGCCTGAGCCTCGGCGGGTAGTCAGGGCACACCACCCGGACGGCGAGCCCGCCAAGCAGCTTGAGGCCGAGCTTGGCCTCCGCCGCCGCGCGGGCGATCCTCATCGCGTCGGTCAGCGGATCATCCGCCGATCCGGGCGCCACGGGGATACTCGCGGCATCCGCCTGGCCTGATGCTGACATGTCCACGACCGGCACACTAGCGACCAACGGCCGGTCAGTCTACGGTCACGCCCCGGTAATGACCGTCCGAGTGGGCAGCACGCACCAGGCGGTCCGGCCGGACTCGTCGCCGCCGATCCCCCAGTCGATGGCCAGGCACGCGACGATGGAGAGGCCACGGCCTCGCTGATCCGCCGGATCGTCCTGGCTCAGGTCGTCGCCGACTTGCTCGCTTCCCCAGCGGCCACCTTCGTCGGCGACCTCGACCCTGACCAGGTCGGCGCCGAAGGTAACGCAGACGGTGAACGTGCCGCCGCGACGGCCGCTTTCGCTGTGGCTGACGGCATTCGCCATGAGCTCGGACGCGGCGAGGATGATGTCGTCTGAGGTGGGCAGGCCAGCGACGATCTCGGCCAGCCACCGGCGAGCCGAGCCCACCTGATCGGCGCGGCCAGGCAGGGTGAGGCTGGCCGGGGCCATTGCGACCTGCGGGGCGGCGCGGGCGTCCGGGTTGCGGGTGTCATTGGTGCCGTCTGAGCCAATAGTGGCGTCAGGCGGTTTATGTATTAAAAGCCCCGTTGTTGTTGGCATTGCCACCGACGCATGCAATTGCGTAATCTCCCGCCTGGCTCGGGCGTTTTTCTTCGGGTATTAAGGTAACCACTGTGCTGCGGGCAGATCTGCATTATAAATAGAACGAGGCGGCACGGCGTTGATGTGTCTCCCGCGCGGGGCGCTGTGGCTGTCGTGATCCGCCATGTAGGGCCGATGTAGCGGGAGGTATCGATGTCGTCACAGGAATCCGCGCCCGAGGGAACCCCACGCCAGGTGTTCGGTGCGATGCTGAGGTTCTACCGGTCCAAGGCAGGGCTCACCCAAGATCAGCTCGCCACCTTGGCGCACGTCTCAGGAAAGCTGATCAGCGCCTACGAGAACGGCTGGCGGGTGCCGACCCGGCCGACCACGGCCGACATCGACAGCGTGGCCGAACTCGGCACGCACGGGGCACTCATCGCACTATGGGATCAGTTCGAACACGGAATGAATTACCAGGCATATCCTGACTGGTTCCAGGACTGGCCAGAGCGCGAGGCCACGGCGACCACGCTGCGCGGATACGAGCCATCGGTCGTGCCTGGCCTGCTCCAGACCGACATGTACGCCCGCGCGGTCTTCGGCACCAGGATCGGCGCGACCGAGCACGAGATCGACGAGCAGGTCGCGGCCAGGCTCAAGCGGCAGGAGATCTTGACAAGGCCGCAGCCGCCGACGCTCTGGGTGATCTTGGACGAGTCCGTGCTCAGGCGCCCGGTCGGCGGGCGACAGGTGATGATCGAGCAGGTCAGCCGGCTTGTCGATGCGGCGCAGCGGCCGAACATCGTCATCGAGGTCATCCCGCTGACCGTGGGCGCGCATGAAGGTCTAAGCGGCGCATTCGCGATCGCCGATTTCAAGAGCGAGCCGAGCGTCGCCTATCAGGAAACCGCGATTCAGGGTCAGGTTGTACAAGACTCCGAACAAGTCAGCACGCTGATCACCAAGTGGACTACGCTGGGCACCGAGGCGCTTCCGAGGCGCGCCTCGCTGGCACTACTAGAGGAAGCAGCA
>JASIBM010000506.1 GCA_030045175.1 Streptosporangiaceae bacterium
AGCTCAGCGTCGCGGGCGGTGCGAAAGCCCGCGAAGATCTGCCGCCTGATCGGGTAGTCCCAGTTCCTGAACGTGCCGCGGCAGGCCACGGGGTCCGATGAGAACGCGCCGCCGCGCAGCACCTTGTAGTCGGAGCCGAAGAACACCTCGGAGTACTCGCGGTACGGCCAGGCGGCAAAGCCCGGATACGGCAGGAAGTCGCTGGCCGTCCACTCCCATACGTCGCCGATAAGCTGCCTCGCCCCGGACGGGGCGGCGCCGGCCGGGTAGGAACCCGCCGGGGCCGGCTGGAGGTGCCGCTGACCGAGGTTGGCGTGCGCTGGCGTAGGGTCCGCCTCCCCCCACGGATACCGGCGGGACCTGCCGGAGTCTGGGTCGTGCCTGGCGGCCTTCTCCCACTCCGCTTCTGTCGGCAGCCGCCGGCCCGCCCAGCGCGCGTAGGCGTCGGCCTCATGCCAGCTCACGTGCAGCACCGGCTCGGCAGGCGGCACCGGCTCGGTGACGCCGAACCTGCGCCGCAGCCACTGGCCGCCAGCGTCGCGCCACCAGAAGAGCGGCGCGGTCAGCCCGGCCTCCTGGCGGTGCGCCCAGCCAGCCGGGCTCCACCAGCCGGGGTTGTCGTACCCGCCGTCGGCGATGAACTCGGTATAGGCGGCGTTGGTGACCGGCACCGTGTCCAGGTAGAACGCGGGCACGTCGACGAGGTGCGCTGGCCTCTCGTTGTCCAGCGCCCACGGCTCTGCGGACGTGCCCATCGTGAACGGCCCGCCGGGCACAAGCACCTCGGCAGGCAGCCGCAGCACGTCCGCGGGCGGCGGGCCAGGCGGCGGGGCGGCGAGCACCGGCGGCCCCTGCCTGAGCTGATGGGTCGCGAGCATGGTCTCGTCGTGCTGCTGCTCGTGCTGGGCGATCATGCCGAAGGCGAAGCCGCGCCGGACCAGCGGCCCGCCGGTGAAGCTGACCCGGTCAAGCAGGTCGAGCACCCGCCCGCGCACGTCGCGTGCGTAGTCCCTGGCCTGCCCAGGCGACAGCAGCGGCAGGCTAGGGCGCTTGGCCCGCGGGTGCTCGAACGCGTCGTAGAGCGGGTCGATCTCCGGGCGCATAGGCTCCCTGCCAGCCACGCCGCGGAGCAGCCACAACTCCTCCTGGTTGGCGACGTGAGCGAGGTCCCAGACCAGTGGCGACATCAGCGGCGAATGCTGGCGGACCAGGTCGGCCTCGTCCACGCAGTCGGTCAGGCCGCTGGTCCGCGCCCTGGCCTCGATCAGCTTGCCGGCGATGTGGCTACGCAGCGTCTCGGTGCCGGCGGCGATCGTCATGCCTGCCTCCTCGGGGTAGTCGTGGTGGTAGGCGCCTGGGCGTGGCCGTCGGCGCACCGGGGAGCCTGGCCGTCGAGCACGTCGTCGGCCGGGCACCGGCCGCGGTGCACGTATCGCTCGGCGAAGCCGGCCACCGCGCTCGGGATCTCGATGGCTGCCCCGGACCGGTGCAGCGCGGCCACGGCGGCCTCGAAGCAACTGGCCGCGGCCCTGGCAAGGCGCGGGTCGGCCAGGCCAACCCTGGCCGCGCGCAGCCAGGGGCCGGGTCCCTCGCCGCCGAGGTCATGCCAGAGTGGCTCGGCCGCCGCCATGGCGACCTCGGCCGCCGCCGGGTCATCGGTCAGCGCGGCCACCACCGCGACAGGGACGATCCAGCCGTCGCCGGCCTGCGCGTCGATCATCCGCAGCTCCAGGTGCCCGCGGGCGCGAACCGGCGGGAACAGCGTGGACAGGTGATAGCTCAGGTCGTCCGCGGTCGGCTCCTTGCTCCCCTGCTCCGTGCTCCCCTGCACCGTGCTCCCCTGCACCGTGCTCCACTGTTCCGTGCTCCCCTGCACCGGGCCACGCAGCCACTGCCTGAAGGTCAGCCCCTCAGGGACGGTCCATGGCTGCCCGTCCTGACCGCGCAGGCACAGGACGTGGGCGTCCATCGCGTAGCTGGCCCAGTCCGAGCGAGGATCGGTGCCCGCCGCCGGCGGCTCCGCCCCGGCAGGCGCGGCTGTGCGGCACCGGTCGATCCTGGACCAGACGAGCTGGCGGGTGCACTTCCAGCCGGTGGGACGGCCCAGGCGCAACGGCGAGTTCGCGAACGCCGCGACCAGGACCGGGCCAAGGGCGTGCAACAGCCTCCAGCGGAACGGGTAGCCCAGGGGCGTCTGGTCGTCGCCCCCGGCGTCGACGCAGACCTGGACGGACGCGGTGCTGCACATCATCATCCGGCCCCAGGGGCCGAGGCGGTCGAAGTAGCGCTCCATCGCCGCGTATCGCGGGAGGTCAAGTACCCGGATCGGATGGCGCGCCTGGTCCAGGCCGTGGCCGGTGAGCGCGAGGCCAGCCGCGGCGAACTCGGCGCGCATGATGGCAAGGTCGCCGCTCGCCGCGGCGACGCAGTCGGTGAGGTTGGGAGCCGGTGCCGTGCTGAGCTCAACCTGACCGCCTGGCTCGAGGGTGAGCAGGCCGGCCCCGGGCAAGATGCCCGGTCGTTGCAGCGACCTCAGAACGTCGCGAACCTTATCGAACGGCACTGGCAGCAGCGGATTAGCGCTGTCGTTGACAAGCCACTCCAGTTCGGCGCCAACCTTCCCAGGTGGGCCGGTCTTGAAGCAAATCGCCCTGATCAGCCGCTCCGCTTCGGCCTCGGATAGCTTGGCAGGGCCGACCGTGTCGGGGGTCACTCAATCACCGTCTTCCAGGCGAATCTCGGGTGGACACCGGACACTACCCAGATAACCGCATGGCATGCTCTGTCATTCCTGATGTGCTTGCCCTTAATCCATAGCAGGTAGGTCTGACAGTCAGGAGGCCCCGTGAGCGAACAAGACTTCGAGGTGGTCGTCCTGGGCATGAGCCCGGGTGGCGAGCAGGTCGCCGGCCGGCTCGCCGAGGCCGGGCTAGCGGTGGCCGGGGTCGAGTCGAACCTGGTCGGCGGCGAGTGCCCGTACTACGGCTGCATACCGTCGAAGATGATGATCAGAGCGGCGAACGCACTCGCCGAGGCCGGCCGCGTCAAGCTCCTGGCCGGGTCGGCGACGACCTCGCCTGACTGGGGGCCGGTGGCCAGGCGGGTGCGGGAGGCGACCCACGACTGGGATGACGCGCCAGCGGCCGGGCGGTTCACCGCCAAGGGCGGTCACCTGTTCCGCGGCGTCGGCAAGATCGTCTCTCCCGGCGTGGTCCGGGTCGGCGACGACACGCTCACGGCGAGCCGGGGCATCGTGATCGCGACCGGCACCGAGCCCACGGTCCCGCCGATCCCTGGCCTGGCGGGCACCCCCTTCTGGACCAACAGGGAGGCCGTCAAGGCGACCGCCGTGCCCAGATCGCTGATCGTGCTGGGCGGCGGCTCGATCGGCGTGGAGTTCGCCCAGGTCTTCGCCAGATTCGGGGCGAAGGTGACGGTCGTCGAGGCGCTTGGCAGGCTGCTGCCTTTCGACGAGCCTGAGGCGAGCGCGCTGCTGGCCGACGTGTTCGGCTCGGAGGGCATCGGCGTGCGGGCCGGCGCGGCGGCGACCGGGGTCAGCCACGACGGCGCGGCATTCCGCGTGGTGCTGGCCGACGGCGAGGCGCTGTCGGCCCCGAGCCTGCTCGTCGCCACCGGCCGGCACGCCGACCTGGCCACGATCGGGGCCGGCGCCGCCGGCATCGACGAGACCGGCCGGTTCATCGGCGTCGACGAGCGGATGCGGGCTGCCCCCGGGGTCTGGGCCCTTGGCGACATCGTCGGCCACGGGGCCTTCACCCACATGTCCGTGTACCACGCCGAGATCGTGATCGCCGACATTCTCGGCGAGCCGCACCACGCCGCCGAATACCACGCGGTGCCCCGAGTCGCGTTCACCGACCCCGAGATCGGCTCCGTCGGCCTGACCGAGGCGCAGGCGCGCGAGCGGGGCCTGGACACCGCGGTCGGCATGACGCGGATCGCGGAGTCGTCGCGCGGCTGGATCCACGACGGCGGCAACGCGGGGTTCATCAAGCTAATCGCCGACGCTGACGCCGGGATCCTGGTCGGCGCGACGTCGGCGGGCCCGGCCGGTGGTGAGGTGCTTAGCATGCTCACGCTGGCCGTGCACGCGCGACTGCCAGTCCAGCGGCTGCGGGAGATGATCTACGCCTTCCCGACGTTTCACCGGGCGGTGCAGGCAGCGCTGGCCGGCCTGCCCTGACGCGCCCCGGCCAGGCGGCCGGCCTGTCAGATAGGTTTAGACCCGGACATCGGATCACGACGTCGGGAAGCGGATGAGCGGCGGGGTAGAAGGCCTGGTCTCGGCGGGCCCGCTGCTGCTCGCGATCCCTGTCGCCGCGGCGGCAGGCGCGGTCACGTTCTTGTCGCCGTGCGTGCTGCCGCTGGTGCCCGGCTACCTGTCCTACGTCACCGGCATGTCGGGCGCATCGGTGGTGGCGACCGCGCCGAACCCGGCGGTGCTGGCCCGGGGGGACACAGCGCCCCCTGGGGACACCCCAGACCCCGATGGCCCAGACCTCCCCGCTGGCGCCGGTCCCGAGATGACCGCCTCCTCCCCCGGCACCGCCCAGGCAAGGCCGAGCCGGTCACGCACGGTCGCGGGCACGGCCTTGTTCGTGCTCGGCTTCTCCGCGCTGTTCACCACCTACGGCGCCGCCCTGGGCGGGATCGGCGTCACGCTCAGGGTGCATGAGCTAGGGCTGGAGCGGGTGCTCGGCGTCGTGCTGATCCTGCTCGGCCTGCTCTTCGCTGGCGCCTTCGACCGGTTCAGCTTCGCCGGGCGGATCATGAAGCCGTCGGTCAGGCCGAGGGCAGGCCTGGCCAGCGCGCCGCTGCTCGGCGTGCTGTTCGGGGTCGGCTGGACACCGTGCATCGGCCCGACGCTGTCCGCGGTCATGACGCTCGGATTGTCGTCAGGCACGGCGGCCAGGAGCGCCCTGCTGCTGTTCGCATACGGCCTCGGCCTCGGCGTGCCGTTCCTGATCGTGGCGTTCACGGTCGACCGTGGCGTCGCCATGTTCGGCTTCGCCAGGCGGCACGCGAGGCTGATCAGCGTGATCGGCGGCGTGCTCCTGATCACGGTCGGGCTGCTCGAGGTCACCGGGGCGTGGTCGAACGCCATGACATGGCTCCAGGTCCACTGGCTGAGCGGCTACAACCCGCCTATCTGAGCCGCGACCAAACGTTATCTGGCCGTTATTTAACGGGGCCAGGAGCTGTCATAGCGTCAAAAGCAGGTCAGATGGTCGCAGCCGGGGGCATCACCCAGAAAGCCAGGCCTTCCCGGCTGCCCAGCGGCAGAAGGAGCAACATGAAGCGCTGGACAATCTCGTTCGCAGCCCTGACGTTAACCCTTGGCGCGATGCTCGCGGTGGCAGGCACCGCATCCGCGGCACCGGGTGCCACCCGCCAGATTCCGCACGGCTTCACGATGCACGGCTACCAGCCCGGCGGCCTGATGGCCCGGCCGGCCGGGGTCGGGGCGGCCAGGTTCGCCCACGAGGGTCTGAATAACACCACCGTGGAATCAACGAACTGGTCAGGCTACGCCGTGACCGGCTCCAACGGAGCGTTCACCAGCGTGTCGGCGAGCTGGACAGAGCCGACGGCCACCTGCACAAGCCGCAGCGACCTGTACGCCAGCTTCTGGGTCGGCCTGGACGGCTACAGCAGCGACTCGGTCGAGCAGACCGGAACCGATTCCGACTGCGACGGCGAGACGCCCTCGTACTACGGCTGGTACGAGATGTACCCGGCCAATCCGGTGAACTTCTCGAACACCGTTGAGCCCGGCGACGCGATGAGCGCTTCCGTGACGTTCAGCGGCACAGAGACCTACACGCTGGTCCTGCATGACGCCACCCAGAACTGGACTCAGACTGTCGTGCAGAACGAATCCGGCCTGGACCGCTCCTCGGCCGAGGTGATCACCGAGGCGCCGTGCTGCACCAACAGCGGCGGCATCTTGCCGCTCGCCGACTTCGGCACGGTGAACTACACGGTGGGCACCGCCAACGGCACCTCGCTTGGCACCCAGAGCCCGATCGAGATCATCATGGTCGACAACAGCGGCCGCGATAAGGACTCGACAAGCTCCATCAGCAGCGGCGGGGCGTTCAGCAACACCTGGATCCGCTCCAACTAACCCTGTCCCCAGATAGCGCGGCGGTTCAGGCAAAAACCGGGACCGCCGCGCTCATTTACGATGAGCCAGTGACTTCATCCGGATACCTGCGCTACCCGACGCTGCGCGACGACTTGCTCTCGTTCGTCGCTGATGACGACATCTGGCTCGCGCCCGCCGACGGCGGCAGGGCCTGGCGGATCTCCGCCGACCAGGCGCCAGCCGAGTACCCGAGAATCTCCGGCGACGGCCGCATGATCGCGTGGACGAGCTGGCGGGACGGGCCGCCAGAGGTGTACCTGGCGAGCACCGATGGCGGCACGGCGAGCAGGGTCAGCTTCTGGTCGAGCTGGACCACGCGGGTGCGGGGCTGGGACGCCACCGGCCAGATCATCGTGACGACCGCGGCGGACCAGCCGTTCCGGCACTACACCTGGGCGTACTCGATACCGGTGGCCGACGGCGCGGCGAGGTTCTCCGGCCGGCGCAGGCTACCGTTCGGGCCGGTCAACGACATCGCCACCGGCGACGGCGTGGTCGCGTTGCTCACCGGGACGTTCGGGCACGAGCCGGCGTTCTGGAAGCGGTACCGGGGCGGCACCGCCGGCCGGCTCTGGGTGGCGCGGGCGGGCTCAGACGGCGGCGGCTGGCCGGCCGCCAACGGGCGGCGGGCACCCTTCACGCGGCTGCTCTCCGATCTGGCCGGCCAGTTCTTCAGCCCGATGCTCGTCGCTGGCCGACTGGCCTTCATCAGCGATCACGAGGGCACGGGCAACATCTACTCCTGCGCGCTCGATGGCACCGACCTGCGCCGCCACACCGACCACGACGGTTTCTACGCGCGCAACGCGAGCTCGGACGGCGCCAGGATCGTCTATCAGGTGGCCGGTGACATCTGGATGCTGGCGGGCCTTGCCGCCGACAGCGAGCCGGTGCGGCTTGAGATCGTCCTCAGCACGCCGGCCGCGGGCCGCGCTCCCGTGCTTGTCAGCGGCGATGAGCGGCTGGACGACCTGTGCTGCGACCGGACCGGCCAGGCCAGCGTGATCGCCATGCGCGGGTCGGTGCACTGGCTCACGCACCGGGACGGCCCGGCCAGGGCGCTGTCGCAGATTCCCGGTCCGATCGCCCGGCTGCCCCGCGTGCTCGGCGACAGCGGCGACGCGATCTGGGTGATCGAGGCGGAAGGCGGCGACGCGCTCGAGATCGGCGCCGCCAATGGCGGCGAGTCACGGCGCAGGCTGGCGGACGGCGAGATCGGCTGGGTGGCTGACCTAGCCGCCGCCCCCAGCGGAGCCGTCGTGGCCGTGGCCACCAGGGACGGCAGGCTGCTGCTCGTAGACGTGGAGTCCGGGGCGCTTAGCGAGCTGGCCAGATCCGACGACGGCCCGGTCAGCGGGCTGGCGTTCGCCCCGGACTCAGCATGGCTGGCCTGGTCGCAGGCCGGTCCCGATCCGCTCACCAGGATCCGGCTGGCTCGCCTGGCCGACCGGCAGGTCTTCGACGTCACCGACGGCAGGTTCATCGACACCGACCCGGTCTTCACGGCCGACGGGCTGTACCTCGCGTTCCTGTCCAAGCGCACGTTTGACCCTGTCTACGACGCGCACGTCTTCGACCTGACGTTTCCCTATGGCAGCCGCCCTTACCTGGTGACGCTCGCCGCCGCGACGCCTTCACCGTTCGGGCCGCTGGTGGCCGGGCGCCCGGTCGGGGGCGGCAAGGACTCCGATCACTCCGACGAGAGCGGATCAGACGCGGACGACGCGGGTAAAGATGGCGAGAAATCCGTCAAGCCGGCCGTCATCGACATCGAGGGCCTGAACTCCCGGATATCCCCGGTGCCGGTGCCGGAATCGCGATACGCCTCGCTTCGCGCGGTCGAGGGCGGCCTCGCCTGGCTGCGGGAGCCGCTCACAGGCAACCTCGGTGAGGGGGGCGCCAGGCTCGACGACGACGCGCCGCGCCCGGCGCTTGAGTTCTTCGACATCAAGCGCGCCCGGTGCACCGAGCTGGCTGCCGAGGTCAACTGGTTCGAGGCGAGCGGTGACGGCACGAGGCTCGTGATCCGCGACCGGCCGCAGCTGTTCGTCGTGCCAGCTACCCGCAAGGCCGACTCGGACAATTCAGACGACCGGGTCAGCGTCGACCTGAGCCGGGCGAGGTTCCGCGCCGATCCCGTCGCGCTCTGGCGGTCCGCGTTCGCGGCGGCCGGGCGCATCATGCGCCATGAGTTCTGGGTGAGCGACATGGGCGACGTGGACTGGGACGCCGTGCTCGACGCCTACCGGCCGCTGCTCGACAGGATCGCCACGGCCGACGACTTCGCCGACCTCCTGCACGAGACGGTCGCCGAGCTCGGCAGCTCCCACGCGTACATCAACGGGGCGAGCCAGCGACAGCGGGCCTGGCAGCTGGCCGGCCACCTCGGCGCCGACATCGAGCCGGACTCGGGCGGCTGGCGCATCGCCAGGATCCTGCCGGGCGAGTCGTCCGATCCTCAGGCCAGGTCACCGCTCGCCGCGCCGGGCAGCTCCGTCCAGGCAGGCGACCTGCTGCTGGCGGTGGACGGTCAGCAGGTCGACGCCGAGCTCGGGCCAGGCCCGCTGCTGATCGGCACCGCCGGCAAGCCCGTCGAGCTGACGGTCGGCCGCCCAGGGAACGACAAGCCGAGTCGCGTGGTCGTGGTTCCGCTCGCCGACGAGAGCCGCCTGCGCTACCAGGACTGGGTCGCCGGGCGGCGCCAGCTAGTGCGTGAACTCGGCCGGGGCCTGGTCGGCTACCTGCACGTACCCGACATGGTGAGCCGTGGCTGGTCTGACTTTCACCGTGACCTGCGCGGCGAGATGCTGCGGGACGCGCTGATCGTGGACGTGCGGGCCAACCGGGGCGGGCACACGTCGCCGCTCGTCGTCGAGAAGCTGGCCAGGCGGATCATCGGCTGGAACGTGCCCAGGCGCATCACGCCTGGCAGCTATCCGACGCAGGCGCCGCGGGGCCCGGTGATCGCGATCGCGGACGAGGCCGCGGGCTCCGACGGCGACATCGTCACCGTGGCGATCCGCCTCCTGGGCATCGGCCCGGTGGTGGGGACGCGGACCTGGGGCGGCGTGATCGGCATCGACGGCTCGCATGAGCTGGTGGACGGGACGTCGATGACCGTGCCCAAGTACGCCCATTGGTTCAGCGAGTTCGGCTGGGAGGTGGAGAACTACGGCGTCGAGCCCGACGTCGAGGTCATGATGTCGCCGGATGACTGGGCGGCGGGAAACGACGTGCAGCTTCAGGCCGCCGTCAGCATGGCTCTCGATGCGCTGGAGCGACGCCCGGCCGCCACCCCGCCGGGCACCGCCGACCGGCCGTCACGGCGGCGCCCGCCGCTGCCGCCGCGCACGCCCTAGGCGAGCACGGGTCTTAGGCGAGCACGGGCCTAGGCGAGCACGGGTCTTAGGCGAGCACGGGTCTTAGGCAAGCACAGCCTCCCATACTTGCTCGCCGTCGCTTTCCCGGTCGGTCGGGGCCAGGCCAGCCCGGCCGGCGACTCGCTGCGACGCCAGATGCTCGCGGTGGATGCAGGCGATGATGGTCAGCGGGCGCCACGCGCCCAGCCAGGACACCAGCGCCCGCGCGGCCTCGCTGGCGTAGCCGTTGCCCTGCCAGGGCATGCCGACCACCCAGGCGATCGCGGCCGTCGGGCTGGCGCCGCCCAGCTCGACCGTCGCCTGCACGGTGCCGACAGCCGTGCCGACCGCCGTGCCGACAGCCGTGCCGACAGCCGTGCCGACAGCGGGGCTGGCCTGATCATCGGGCACGGCCAGCCGCACGGTCCAGTTCAGCCACAGCTCGCCGGCCCGGCCGGAGCCGGCGACCAGCCTGCGGTAGCGGTCCGCGAGCTCGCCTGGCCCGGCGGGCCGGCCGCCGGTGAACTCGTGCAGCCGCTCGTCGCCGAGCACGACGGCCATCTCGGCCGCGTCGGACTCGCGCAGCGGCCACAGCGTCAGCCGCACTGTTCTGATCGGCACCGCGGTGATCGGCACCGCACTGATCGGCACCGCACTGATCGGCACCGCGCTGGGCCGCTCATCGCGAGGCACGGCACAGCTTAAGCACGTTGGCGATGACCAGATGGCCGGCTTCACCCGACGAGGTCAGGATCGACTCGGGATGGAACTGAACGGCCCACCGGCGGGCCACCGGGTCCTCGATCGCCATCGCGATCTGCGCTTCCTCGTCGGGCAATACCGCCGTGACCGTGAAGGAGCCGCCCACCTCGTCCGGCCGCGCGTGCAGCGAGTGATACCGGCCGGCCGTGAACCGCTCTGGCAGGCCGTCAAGCAACTCTCCCCCGGTGACAAGGACCGTGCCGGGCTGGCCGTGCGCGGGAGAGCGGAGCAGGCGCAGCCTGCCGCCAGCGTGCTCGACCATCGCCTGCAGGCCAAGGCACACCCCGAAGGCGGGGATCCGCCGCGCGTCGAGCTCGGCAAGCAGCCCGGCGCACCCGAAGTCCGCAGGCCTGCCCGGCCCCGGAGACAGCACCACCAGGTCGGGCGCGTGCTCGTCAAGCACCCCAGGGTCGAATCCGGCGCGCATCGTGGTCACCGCGGCGCCGTGCTCGGCGAAGTACCCGGCCAGCGTGTGCACGAACGAGTCCTGGTGGTCGACAAGCAGCACCCGGGCGCCGGCCGGCGGACCGTGGTGCAGGCGGGCGCGGCGCGTGGCCGGCGAGCCGGGTTCGGCGAGCACCTCGAGCAGCGCCCGCGCCTTCAGCCTGGTCTCCAGTTCCTCCGCCTCCGGATCGGAGTCGAACAGCAGCGTGGCGCCGGTCCGCACGCACGCGACCTGGTCGCGGACATGGGCCGTGCGCAGCGTCAGGCCGGTGTTGACGCTGCCGTCGAAGCCGAGCGCGCCGACCGCGCCGCCGTACCAGCCGCGCGGGCTGGCCTCGTGGTCCTCGATGAACTGCATCGCCCAGGTCTTCGGCGCGCCGGTGACTGTGACCGCCCACATGTGGGACAAGAAGGCGTCGAGCCCGTCGAACTCAGGTCGCAGCCTGCCCTCGACGTGGTCGACGGTGTGGATTACCCGGCTGTACAGCTCGATCTGGCGGCGCCCGATAACCCTGACGCTGCCGGGCACGCAGACCCTTGACTTGTCGTTGCGGTCGACGTCCGTGCACATCGTGAGCTCGGCCTCGTCCTTCGCCGAGGCAAGCAGCGCCTTGATGTGCTCGGCGTCGGCCAGCGGGCTCGCGCCGCGCGGGGCCGTTCCGGCGATCGGGCAGGTCTCGACCCGGTCGCCGGTCACCCGCACGTACATCTCGGGGGACGCGCCGACCAGGTACTCGCCCTCCCCCAGGTTCAAGAAGAACTCGTACGGGGCGGGATTGCGCCGCCGCAGCCGCTCGTAGCACGCCGCCGGGGAGTCGCACCTGGCCCAGAACTCATGGCTCGGCACGACTTCGAACAGGTCCCCGGCGGCGAACCGCGCCTTGGCCTCGCCGACCAGCTTGGCGTAGGAACCTGGCTCCGGGTCGGGCGGCAGGCCGGCCGGGCCGGCGGGTGCCGGGGGCGGCGGGGCGGGCGTCGTAGGCGGCGGGGCGGGCCTGGTTATCTCGGTGCGGCGGTCGAGGCCGGCGGTCGACCGGCCCCCGACC
>JASIBM010000507.1 GCA_030045175.1 Streptosporangiaceae bacterium
GCTATCAAAGTTACCGATGAGGGATCGCCCCCGATGAAGACTCACAAGTGGATACCGCTCGCCCCGAGCCGATCACGAGCCGTTCCCGGCGAGAATCCGACCGGAGCACTACAAGTCAAGCTGCTGGGTCAGGCGGCAGCCGGAATTCTAGTTCCTGCGCTGCTGTCGTTCGCCAGCTTCGGCGCCGCCCCGGCGGCCAGCCATAGATATCACGACGGCCATCATGCGCACGCCTATCATAGGTCGTCGCACCTGCGCAATGGGACGAGCGATGATGTGAGCTACGTCCCGTGGATGTACTGAGCCAACGTCACTACCGGGCCGAGGAGGTGCAAAGTGGCAACCAGAGAATCTAACCCGTGGATGTACTGAGTCAACGTCACTACCAGCCACAACGCGTCGTGGCTCGTTACGGGAAGCGCGGTTTGGGTGGCCTAGCCAGGCCCCACCGCGCTGTTCCCGTGCAGTGCCTTCCTAGGCTTCCAGGATCTTGCTGCTGGACTTGGAGCACTGGCTTATCACTGCGGCGTAGAAGAGACATATATATCGCCGGTCGGTCACTGACTCCCGTCCCTAGATCGACCCATTGGGTGAGGCGCTATAAGGAGCTGCCGCCATAACCGGCATCGCGTGGGGCGCAGTGTTCTATCTGCGTTATTTCACATTTTCTCAGAGCTGACATCCAGCCATTCAGTGAGATACCTGAGAACTCAGTCGAGCAGCAACCGGTGTGTTCGGCAGGCGAGATTCTTCGCGGCTTCGACGATGGCATCAGGATGGTTCCGCTCCGGCACGGGGCGATCGAGGCCGACCAGTCGGCTGCGCTGGCCGTGAAATGACCAGTCTCTGACTTACCTTATTCAGTGGTGCAGGTACGGGTTTCCGTCGATCGACGGCGCCCGGGCAATTGGCGTAGCTTTCTTCGCCTCCTGGAGCGAGGCGGCTTCCTTGCGCTCCCAGTCCTCGATGCCGCGCAAGACCCCCTCCGTGTACGCCCGCAGGTGCGCCCGGTAGACGTCACAGTAGGTGCGCAGGTACGCGAGCTCCACCTGCGCGGCCCGTCGCTCCTGGTCGGACTGCGGCGGTGGCGTCGTCGTCTCATTCAGCGCCGACACCGCCGCTTCGCGGGCCTTGGCGTGGGCCTCTTCCAAGAGCATGTCCGAGTACTGCTGGGCGCTCGCCATGATCTCGTCACGACGTAGCTTGGCCTCCTCGGTCAGCCGGCTGCTGTAGGTCTGTGCGTCGGACACATACCGGTCGGCGGTGACCTGCGCGGCTGACAGGATCCGTACCGCGTGAACGTGCGCGTCTTGCCCGCCGAACAGCACGGCCTGCGGGTCAGCACCGTTGATGTCCCCGCCGATGATCCGGCGGCGGAGCCGCTGGACGTCCTGCCACAGGGATGTCCGCTCGTTCACCAGGCGCACGAACTCGGCGTGCACCGCCTTCAGGAACTCCCGGACGGGCTCTTCCTCGTAGCCGCGCCGTCCCAGCCGCGACAGGGGAAACGTCACGGTCTGCAACTCCTCGGGAGTTATCCTGTTCTGCTCGTCGAACCATGCTGTGGTCAAGGCTCGCTCCACCCGAAATCTTCGATATGTATGTGATCCTGCGCCATGCCCGCTGACGCCAGCCGAGCGGTGGCGTCCTGGACCATCTGGCTCGGACCCGCCACGTAGGCGTCGTACCCGGACCAGTCGCCGTGCCTGGCCACCACGTCGAGAAGGTTGCCCGTCTCGCCGGTGAACCTAGGGTCGGCCGACACGGCAGGCGTGACGGTCAGCCACGCGTGCTCGGCGGCCAGCTTTTCCAGGCTGTCCAGGTCATAGAGTCCCTCGGCGGTCCGCGCGCCGAAGAACAGGTGTACTTGGGGTGGCTTCGGCAGCGCCGTCGCCTGATCGACAATGGCCTTGAGCGGGGCCAGTCCGGTGCTTCCCGCCACGAGCAGGAGATTCCGGTCCGCGGGCGGCTGATCCAGCGTGAGAACCCCGATGGGAGCACCCAGCCGCACCTCGGTGCCGACGATCGAGCTGCTGGTAAGCGCCATGCTCACCGCGCCGCCGTCGATGAGCCGGACGTGGAACTCTAGCTTCCCGTCCTGGCGCGGCGCGTTCGCCATCGAGTAGTAGCGCCATAGCCGCGGCCGGCTCGGAGATTCGATCGCCACGGACTGCCCAGGCAAGTAGTCGATGGGCGACTCTGGCTGGACGTGCAGCACGGAGATGTCGAAGGACCTCCGCTCGTGGGATACGACCGTGCCCTTCCACCAGGGCGGCCGCACTTGCTCGTCCGCCCGCGCCGCAGCGACCATGACGGTGCCGATCAGGTGGTATGCCGTCTGCCAGTCGTTCTGTAGCTCTGGGGTCCAGGCTGGCCCGGAGAAGTGCTCTATCGTTGCCAGCAGGCTGGCGCCCACGGCTTCATAGTGCTCGGCGATCACGCCGAACTTCCGGTGGTCACGGCCCAGCCCCTGGAGGAACACGGTCAGCTCCTCAGCCCTGTCTACATGGGAAACGATCTTCACGAGCGCGTCGACAAGGTGGCCGCGCTGCGCTTGCATCGAGATCGGGAACA
This sequence comes from Streptosporangiaceae bacterium, assembly GCA_030045175.1. Classification (GTDB taxonomy): domain Bacteria; phylum Actinomycetota; class Actinomycetes; order Streptosporangiales; family Streptosporangiaceae; genus Chersky-822. Next base: position 2,575 of record JASIBM010000507.1, read on the forward strand.
TGTCCCGCACCTCGGGATGCTTGATGAACAGGTCGGCGTAGAAGAACAGCGGCACCTCGTCTCCGTGCGCCGCGACCTGGGCAAAGCTCTGCCGCAGCCGGGCAACGTCCAACTGTCCCGCCTTTCTTCGCCGTCGCCACCGGTCACCTGATTTCGGCACGTTGACCTCTGGCCTCCCGATCCGGCCACCTTCGCCGCACGCCGGATCGCGCCGGTACCGGCACTTGCATGGCAAGTTTCGTGCAACTTGCATCGCAAGACATCCGTCAACTGACCGATGTTTGAAGGCGGGGCTGTCCGGCAGCCGTCGTGACGTGGATTGCAAGGTAAGCGTCAAGACGCCGGCAATGTCGCCATTCAGGCTGGTAGCACACGACCGTGGCGCGATCACCTGGCGCGCCGGGGTAGCCGGGCGATCGTGATCTTCGGAGGGACAGGCCCATGAGGATGCTTCACTTCGCCGCAGGAGGTCGCTCGCTGAATGGCAGGTATCGCGGCGGCACGCGGCGGCCCGGATCTCCGGGCGAGCACATACTTCAGGACAGGTACGGCACGGCGCAGCGAGCCAGCCAGTTCTATGACAATCAGGTCAGTGACCAGCTAACGACGCAGATGATCGAGTTCATCGGGCGCATGGAGATGGCGTTCATCGCTACTAGCGACGCCGCGGGCGAATGCGACTGCAGCTTCCGGGCTGGCCCGGCAGGCTTCCTGCGAGTGCTCGATGACCGCACGATCGCCTACCCCGAGTTCCGCGGCAACGGCGTGATGGCCAGCCTCGGCAACATCCTGGAGAACCCGCACGTCGGCATCTTCCTTATCGACTTCACCCATGATCTCATCGGGCTTCACGTCAACGGTGACGCTGAGATAGTGACGCCGGCGCACATGGTGGAGATTGACAGTTCCCTGCCGCAGCAGGCCACGAATCCGGGCCGGCAGCCGGTCCAATGGGTGCTTGTGAGGGTCGAAGAGGCATATATCCACTGCTCCAAGCACATTCCCAAGCTGGTTCCGCAGTCCAGGGTCAGGCACTGGGGCACGGACAACCCGCGTCACAAGGGTGGTGACTACTTCGGCACTGCCGCCAGGAGGCTTGCCCTGCTGGAAGGCGACCAGGGGCCTGAGCAAGTCAGGTACGGCTGATCGCGGCCGACGTCGCGGCACGCGCACGCGCTCAACGCGCGGCTTCAAACATACGTCACCCGACCGATGTTTCCGCGTGCAAGTTTCAGCAGCATTTGTCGTGCAAGCACCGCATGATCTACGGACGGCCGCTCATCGGCGCCCGAGCGCCCCCTGACCGCCGTCACCGGCTGGCAAGGAACAACCTGATGGACACGATGGCGCCGATCGGCCTGGACGTACAACGCACCCGCCGCCTCTTGTTAATCTCCGGACCAGCCGCGGCTGCCCAAGCCCGCAGCCTTGTGCGCGCTGCCATCCGAGACTGGGACGTCCCCGTCGACGCGCCCACGGCGGCCCTGCTCACGAGCGAGCTGGTGACCAACGCGATCAGGCACGGAAAGGGCAGGGCCATCATGCTCGTCATCAACCGCGATTGCGTCCAGTTCCGCGTTGACGTCCACGACACGTCGCGCTCCGCGCCGGTGCGGGAGGACGCGTGCGCCTACGCCGAGACCGGGCGAGGGCTGATGCTGGTGTCCCACCTGTCGACCGACTGGGGCTATTACCCGACCGTCAAGGGCAAGGCCGTGTACTTCACCCTCGCGTACCAGGCGGACACGGGCGGGGGTGCAGAGCAGGGCACTCAGCACGATCGCGGTGGTCACGGCGCTCGAGGTGACCGCCGCGCTGCCAAGGCGAACGGGCGGGGACGAGCGGGGATAGCGGGACGCGCGGAGATCACCTCGGCGTGATCGTGCGCAATGCTGCCTCCCGTGCGATGTCCGTGCGCGAGTGGACGTCGAGCTTTTTCAGTATGTGCGAGACGTGGGTCGCCACGGTCCGCCTGGACAGGAAGAGTTGCGCGGCGATCTCCGGGTTGGACAGGCCGGCCTGCACCAGCGTGGCGATCTTCGTCTCGGTCGGGGTAAGGCTGTCCCAGCCGCTGCGGGCCTGCCGGTGCTTGGCGTGCGGGCCACGGCGAATGCCGTGCGCGCGGAACGCGGCCATCAGCCGCCCCACGTCCGAGGTAGCCCCGAGCGAGGTGTAGGCCTCCACCGCGCGGGTGAACGCCGCCCGCGCCTGGCCCGTGTCGCCGGCCCGGACGAAGGCCGTGGCCGCCGCCTCAAGGGCCTTCGCGCGTGGCAGCGGCCTGCTCGCCTCGTCGTAGCGTTCCGCCGCGTCGATCAGCACGGCGGCATCGTCGTCGAGCAAGCCGCCGCAGTAGAGCGCGTTCGCCAGGCGATGGGGGATCTGCGAGCCGGCTGCCAGGGCCGTGGCGTGACCGGCGAGGGCCTTAGCCTCCTCTCCCTTGCCTAGCTCGGTGGCCAGGCGCACGGCGTCGGCGAGCAGGTCCTCGATCTCCTGGAGTTCCTCGGTGTTGTCGGCGAACCCCGCGGTCAGCACCGCGAGGGCCTCCGGCAGCGATCCGGCTAGCTCGAGGTCCAGGCTGCGGGCCAGCGCCAGCGGGGGGACGATGCGAATGCCGATCCGTTCCGCGTAAGGGACCGCGTCGGCGAGGTGGCGGCGTGCCTCGGCCACGTCGCCCCGGTGCAGGCAGATCACGGCGGCGATGCCGAGGTCGCTGCACGCCGCCGCGGCTTCCTTCAGGTCATCATGCAAGATCCCGACCTCGGTCACCGCCTCGTCCCATCGCCCCGTGTCGAAGAGCAACTGGCCAAGGGCACTGCGCGCCTGATACATGCGGATCGCGGTGCCGACCTGTTCCGCAAGCTGACGTGCCTGCCGCGCCGAGGCGAATGCCTCCTCGAAGCGGTCGAGGTTGCCCAGCGTGACGGCCTTGTTGATCTCCAGCAGCAGCCGCAGGTCGGTCAGCGCAGGGTCGGCCTGGGTGACGGCTAGCGCCCGGTCGAACAGCGGCAGCGCGTCGGTCAGCTGCCCCCGCGTCGCGGTCCCGATGGTCAGCACGTGCAGCGCCCAGCCCATCGCCCAGTTGTCGCCGATCTCGGTCGCGACCGAGAGCGCCTTGTCCGCGACCCGGCCTGCCTTCTCGAGCTCGCCGAGGACGAGGCGTACTCGCGCGCCGAGCACGAGCAGCCGCGCGCGTTGCCTGGCCGAGATCCGCGGGGAGTCCAGCGCCCTGTTCAGCGTCGCCAGGGAGTCCGCGGCCCGGCCGGTTCGCATCCCGCACTGGGCCAGGGTCCAGTACAGGTCGACGATGAGATCAGGGTCCACGGCGTGGGCCAGCGCCCGGTTGGCCACCTCCTCGGCACCGGTGAAGTCGCCTACCCGGAGCAGCGCGTCCGCGAGCCTGCCCACCAGGTTGTCATATTGCGCCGAGCCAACGGGTGAGCTCCCGACCGCCTGGCGGAGCAGCTCCGCCGCGACCCCGGGCGCCCGGCCAACGAGATGCTCCGCGGTGCGGGCGAGCCAGCTCAGGATCCACTCGTCCATCGGCTGCATGGCCCCGGCCGCGTCCGCGTCGTCGGACCCGCCGACTGCCCACAAGAGCTGCCTGGCTACCCGGTCGGCGGGCGCGCCCATTTGGTCCAGGGCTCGCGCCGCGTCACGGTGCCAGGCGGCTCGCACAGAAACTGGCATCTCGTCATACAGCGCCGCGCGGATCAGCGGGTGCCGGAACGCCAGGTTGTTGCCCGACTCGGTGAGCACGCCAGCGGCGCGCGCCTCCTCGACGGCGGGGACCAGGTCCGCAACGGCCCGGCCGGACACGACGGCCAGGTCAGGCACCGCGAACTCCACGCCGAGCAGCGCGGCCGCCCGCAGCACCTCACGCACGGACCCGGAGACAAAGCCAAGGCGATCCGCGATCGCCGCCGACAAAGAGCTCGGAGCCGGGCTTCTCGTCAGTCTGGCGGCGCCCGCGTCGGTCACGCTGAGCCCGGAGCTGCGAGCCAGCGCGGCGACGAGCTCGGTGACGTAGAGCGGATTGCCCGCCGCGCCCGCCGCGAGCCGAAGCAGCCGGTCGTCTGGCCTCCCCCCGGCCAGCGCTGTCACCAGCTCGGCCACCGCCGCGTTGTCGAGCCCGGCGAGCGTGAGCCTGGCGGCGTCGCCCACCGCCCGCCGCAGGGCGAGCAGGTCCTCCCGCTGCGGCACCGGCCGCATCGTCCCGACAAGCAGCAGCTGCAGCTGCGGCACCGACCTCGCCAGTCGCCCGAACAGCGTCACGCTGGCCTGGTCCGCCCACTGGAGATCGTCGACAACCAAGATCGTCGGAACGGCCGCGCACTGCTCGGCGATAAGCGCGAGCAACTGCTCGGCCAGCGCGGCTGACACGTCCGTTCCGCGATCGGCCGCCAGCTCGCCACGCAAGAGCTGGACGATCGTGTTCCGCCTGGGGTCCGCGGAGGGCTCGCGCACGCGCAACCCCTCAAGCAGCGGCAACAGGGGTAACGGCTGCCCCAGCTCGTCACCCGCTCCCCAGAACACCTGGCAGCCCAGACCGCTCACCTCCGCCAGGGCCGCGTGCACGAGCGCGGACTTGCCGATGCCCGGCTCGCCCTCGATCAGCACCACGCTGCCGCGGCCCCCGGCCAGCTCCTTGACACGCCTGACCAGCGCCGCTAGCTCGCTATCACGGCCGAAGAGCGCACCAGCCGGGGTCACGGTGAGCACGGTGAGCACCTTACTACTAGAACATTAGGTAAACAAGTGCAGTTATCTGGCGTAAGTTCCTCGTGTTTCGCCCGGCCGTTGGCGCTCCGCGACGCTGCCCTCTTCCTAATTGCGATTAAAGTTGCACGGAACCTTGCAGCGCATGAATTCCTGAACATTTTGCCGCACCCGGACGTGCGCCTTGCCGGTAACGAACCCCCTGCAATTTATATGCGAATTTCAGTTTGTAAGAAAATGGCCGCTTCGTGCATGAGATTATCGAAAGCGGGGAAACAGCTCAACAAGAACGGAGATGCGCCGTTCAGGCTGGTGAGCTGTGCGGCTAGACCGCCAGCCTCGGGGAATCCCCTTGGAGGAGTCATGCGCATCGGGCGAGCCATCATCATTCCCGCTATCGTAGCGCTCGGCGTAACAGGATCTATCCTGATCGGCCCGGCAACCACCATCGCGGCCGGGCACGCGCCCGCCGCCCACATGCTGGCAGGCCAGACCAGCGACCCGTACATTTATTACCATATGTAAGCCGACCAGGCCCGCCAGTCAGCGGTCAGCGGATCCATCCGATCCTCGCTGACCGACCGAAGGACTGTAGGAATCCCTGTCAGGTCGCCCTCGCGGCCCCGCGCCCGACCGTCTCCTGCCGAACCCCGTTATCGGCCGACAGCGCTGGCGCGGACCGCGAGGCTGCCTGGCAGAGGGTCGGACCGGAGCCCCCGGTCAGACCTGCCCGCCCTGCTCGGGCCGTGCGCCTTGCCCAGGCCGCCGGACCCGCTTGTGCTGCGGCGGAGCGAACCCTTGCCCAAGGCAACCGACGCCCCTCCCCGTGCCGACCCCGGACGGCGGGGGCGTTAAGCCCTGGGCGCCCCGGATAGTGGCCCGCGTACGCCTCCGCGGCGCACCCGCGGATAGCGGCCCGCGCACACCCTCCGCGGCGCACCCCCCTGGAACGGCCCGCGCGGCGCCACCCCCGGACAGCGGCCCGCGCGCGGCGCACCCCTTAGGACAGCGGCCCGCGCACACCCTCGGCGGCGCCACCCAGGGACAGCGCCTGCGCGACCCCGCCAGGGGCAAATCTCGAGGTTAGCCAGGTCGAAACCGGTGAGGTATGATGAAAGTTGCATCAAGACTTTAAGTACACCTCACGTGACACATCTGGCCGACGCTGATCGCGCGGCACGCCGCGAGCGGAACGCCGTCCCGCTCCCGCGGTACCCCGAGGAGAGAGGGATGCCGGATGACCACGCCAGAAAGCCCGACGGTTAGGCGCCGTCGGCTCGCCGCGGAACTTCGCGCTATCAGGGAAAGTAAGGGCAAGAGCGGAGACGCCGTCGCCGCCGCTTTGAGGTGGTCACCGTCAAAGGTCAGCAGGTACGAGCTGGCTAGAACCGGGCTGAAAGTGCAGGATGTCGAAAGGCTCCTCGACTACTTCGAGGTCTCTGGATCGCGCCGCGCGCTCCTCCTCTCCCTTGCCAGGGATGCGGCTCAGAAGGGGTGGTGGGAAGAATACGCGGATGCCCTATCCCCGGACTATCAGCAGTTTATTGGCCTCGAGCACGAGGCTAGCTCGATCTCCATATGGCATGTTGAAGTTGTTGCCGGTCTTTTACAAACAGAAGCATATGCCCGGCACATAATCAGCTGCTACAACCAGGTCGAGCCGGTCGCGCCAGGCATGATCGAGCGACTTGTCAAGGTCCGGATGCGACGCCAGCAGGTGTTGACTCGCGTACCGGGGTTGCTGCTCTCAGTCGTGCTTGACGAGTCGGTCCTGAGACGCCGGATCGGCGGTGAGTCGGTCATGTATGAGCAGCTACATCGGCTCGTGCGGGAGGCCGACCAGCCTAACGTGACACTGCAGGTCCTGCCTCTTGACGCACAGCACACAGTCTTCGGAGAATCGTTTGTTATATTCCAATTTGGGCCGGATCCTGATGCTATGCTACAGGATATAGTTAGTGCTGAGCATTTGAATAAGGATTTCTCGGTTCAAGGCGAGAGGGAAACATACCTCCACAGGCTCGCGTTTCAGGCACTCTCCGACGCGGCACTGGACCCAGCCTCGTCAAGGGAGCTCATACTCCAGACCGCTGAGTCATACTGGTCCGGCGCTAGCCCTGGTCAGTCACGGCTACCCTCATGATCACGGACGTCCTTCAGTCGTATTTGCAGATGATCGTCCGTGATCATGAGGAATGCTCGGCGTGGGCAGGGTATCGCGGTCCCTGGCCTGGGTCCGCACCCACGCCGCCTGCCGCGCCCGGTTCACCGCCGTCGCGAGTTCCCGCGCTGCCTGCGATCGCGCAGACCGGTGCGACAGCACCCGGCCCCGGTCATGAACCAGTGGCCGCCCGCTGGCCAGCGCTCAGGCAACCCCGCAGTAAAGCACTGGGTCAAGTCAGCAAGGCGAGGCAGCAGCACCAGGCCCGCGGGCGACACGACCCCGGTCCCGCCCCCGGACACTTCCAGCCCCAGCGACCACGCGGTAGCATCCACCTGAAACGTGCTCTTCGAACTAGTTCGACGCGGTTGTCTCGCAAGACCTATCGTCCAGTTAAGGAGCACTTTTCAGGTAAGGCGCACCACGCCAGCACTCAACCTCCGTGAATTCTCAGGGCCAGGCGCGCGCACTAAGCGGC
>JASIBM010000508.1 GCA_030045175.1 Streptosporangiaceae bacterium
ACCGCAGACGCGGTCTCCAGGCTGCCGTCGGCCGGGCATGGCCGCCAATGAGGTCGGCGCCAGCCGTCGGCCGGGCATGGCCGCCAATGAGGTCGGCGCCAGCCGTCGGCCGGGCATGGCCGCCAATGAGGCCGGCGCCAGCCGTCGGGTGAGGCAGGCGTCCAGTTGCCTTGTCACACGACCAACATCTGTACCTCGCGTCACGACCCTTGATCACTTTAGCTCGATGAATGGCGTATTGGTCCGATCGTTCCGGGTCAATGGCACATTCATCGCGATGCCACGGACGCGATGAATGCGACGAAAAGGGTGATAGTTATAAAGCGGTGGCGGTGCGGCGGGGCGTGGTCCACGGTTGGCTGAGCTCGGCGTCGATTTTCGGCTGGCTCGTTCGTCGAAGGGTTCGGCTGGCTCTTGTCGAAGGGGTTTGGCTGGTTCGTTCGTCGAAGGGATTGGACTGGGCTCGTTGTCGAAGGGGGTTCGGCTGGCTCGTTTGTCGAAGGGAATGCGGGAAGGCGCCTGTATCCAACCCGAAGGAGAAACATGGCTAGGTACGCGATCTTGGTCTACGAGGCCGAGTCTGGCTACGCGAACGCAGGGCCGGAGGTATTCGAGCAGGTCACCTGCGCGCACGGGCGATTTACCGAGCAGGTCGGTGAGCTTGGCGGCAAGATTCTGGACGGTGCCGCGCTCGAGCCGACGAGTGCGGGCGCGTCCGTGCGCGGTGATGTCGTGACCGACGGGCCGTTCGCCGAGACCAAGGAAGCGCTCGGTGGCTTCTACCTGATCGAGGCCCGTGACCTGGACCATGCCATCGAGATCGCCAAGGAGTGCCCGGCGCTGTTCGGTGGCGTTGAGGTTCGGCCGCTCATGGAGTTCCCTGGCGACTGATCCGGGGTGCGGCAAGTCACGTGCACGCCCGGCCGAGGTGGTCGCAGCGGACGACGCGCAGGCGGCGATAGCCGCTAGCGGGACGGCAGGCCCCGAGAGCTACCGCTACCTGCCGGCGGCGAGGGCCGACCTGCCGCGTCGGGCTTGGCCGCGACGATCATGCCGCGTCGGCTTGGCCGCGACGACGAGGCGGTGCTGGCTTACCGGGCAGCATTCGATCGCTCCGAGAACGCGGCGGAGCGAGGCGACGAGGGAAGGCGGCGCATCAAGAGGCGCCCGGGGACGAGATGAGCGGCCGGATTGAGCGACGCGCCGCATGGCTCGGGTCGACTGCCGCTAGATTGGTTGGTCGTGGCCGGGTTTTCCAAGCTCTCAAGGTCCCGCCAGTTGCTCGCTGGCGCTGGAGCCGTGGGCGTGCTCACGATCGCGTTGTGGCTCGTGGGCTGGATCGGCACGGCCGGACGGCTCACCGCCTACGCCGTGCTGCTCCTGGCGTTCGGCGTGCTCGCCCTGGCGGTCGGCGCGATCGGCATCTACACCGAGCAGCGCGACGAGGGTCGTCAGCACGCCGATCAGCTCGCCAGGGTCAAGATCGCCGACATCGCGCAGGTCCAGATCGAGCGGCTGAGCGGCCCAGGCGAGCTAGTCACCATCAATGTGCGCAACGCGAGCTCCCGCGCGATCAGGAATGTTTACGTCTGGGCCGACGTACGGGGAGTCTCAGGCCACTACGCGGCCGGCATCCCGGCGCACGACGCCCGGTCTCGGCACATGATCTACGTGCCGCGTGACGACGACCTGCACTGGCGGCTGCGAGCCATCAGGCCGGGGGCAGACGCGTTGTTCACCCAGCTCACGCACATGAACCCGAATCCCGTGCCGGCCGTGACCGACGCGGAGATCACCGCGTACGCGGAGTTCGTCGACGCCGAGGGCGCCTGGTGGCGCTGCGATGAGGACGGCACCGTGAGCAGCCGGGAGCCGGACGAGCCGCTAACCACCGGATCGCGCCACGGGCCGCGGCTGGCGACGGCTGGTGAGCCGGCGCACTCGCTCCAGCGCCGTCGCGAGCCCGGCGGGCGGCGGGAGCTGCTGCACTCCGCGCGCATCGCCGGGCGCGTCGTCCGGCGGACCAGGTCGAGCTACGGTGAGTCGAGCTACGGTGATGTGCCATGACGCGACGGCCATTGCACGAGATCATCGAGCCAGGCTGGGCCGAGGCGCTCGCGCCGGTCGCCGGCAATATCGCCGACGCTGGTGACTTCCTGCGAGCCGAGATCGCGGCAGGCCGCTCCTACCTGCCCGCAGGCGACTTGGTGCTGCGCGCGTTCAAGCAGCCGTTTGAGCAGGTCCGAGTGCTGATCGTGGGCCAGGACCCGTACCCGACCCCCGGCCACCCCGTCGGGCTCAGCTTCTCCGTCGCACCGTCGGTGCGGCCGCTACCGCGCAGCCTGGTGAACATCTTCTCCGAGTACAGCGCCGACCTCGGCCATCCGGCGCCGTCCACCGGCGACCTGACGCCGTGGACAGAGCGTGGCGTGTTGCTGCTCAACCGAGTGCTGACGGTGCAGCCAGGCAAGCCGGGATCGCACCGGGGCAAGGGCTGGGAGGCGGTGACCGAACAGGCGATCAGGGCGCTCGCCGCTCGCGGCGTGCCGCTCGTGGGGATCTTGTGGGGCCGGGACGCCCGCAACCTGGCCCCGCTGCTTGGTGGCGTTCCGCTGGTCGAGTCGGCCCACCCCAGCCCGATGTCGGCTGATCATGGCTTCTTCGGCTCGCGTCCGTTCAGCCGGGCAAACGACCTGCTAGAGCGGCAAGGCGGGGACCAGATCGACTGGAAGCTGCCTTAAGGTCAGGCCCCTGGCCCCGATGGCGGTTAACCCGATGGTTTGCGCTGGTTGAATCGGTAATCGTCGGCACGGCGTCGTCCTGATCGGCGCTGCCGCTGCGGGCCAGTACAGCTGCGGGCCAGTACATCTGGACCGGCGGCGTGCTGCTAGCCGCCGCGATCCTCCACGCGGTGACGCGCGGGGCGGCGGTGGCGGCTTGCGGCGTTTCTTCAGCCGCGCAGCCGATCCTCACCTCGGTCACCCACGACGACTCGGGGCAGTCCATGGCATACTGTTTATGCAGATAATGCGTGCTCCGGGGTCGGTGTAACTCCGAACCGGCGGTGACAGTCCGCGACCCGGCCGAGGCCATCGGCCGGCTGAACCGGTGCAATTCCGGTACCGACGGTGAAAGTCCGGATGGGAGGCAGCACGCGCGCGGCCGGGTTGTCGCGCTGGCGGGTGGCCGCCAGGGCGGACCCGTGCGGCGAGCGATATCGCGCCCCGGAGCCCGCGGTGCGGGCCCGGGGGGATGACCCCCGGCCCCCCGACAGGAGGGCAGGAGGCGCAGGTGTTCACCGGAATCGTGGAAGAGCGCGGCAGGGTCGCGGCCCTCGACCAGCTCGCGGACTCGGCCATATTGACCATCGAGGCTCCGGTGGTGTCCGCCGCAGCCGAGCGCGGTGACTCAATCGCCGTCAGCGGGGTCTGCCTGACCGTGACGCGGGCAGGCGAGGGCAGGTTCAGCGCCGACGTGATCGGGGAGACGCTGGCGAGAACCGGCCTGGGCAAGCTGGCGGCCGGCGACCTGGTGAACCTCGAGCGCCCGGTGCCTGTCACTGGACGGCTTGACGGGCACATCGTGCAAGGCCACGTGGACGGCACGGGCGTGATCACCAGGCGGCAGCGAGCCGAGGGCTGGGATGTGCTGCGGATCTGCGCTGACCCCTGGTTGCTGCGTTACATGGCGCACAAGGGCTCGGTGGCCGTCAACGGGGTGAGCCTGACGATCTCCGCGGTCAGCGAGCTCGCGTCGGCCAGCGAAGCCGATGGCTGGTTCGAGGTGAGCTTGATCCCCGAGACGCTCGCCAGGACGACGTTCGGGGCCAGCGAGGCCGGCGACCTGGTCAACATCGAGGTAGACGTGATCGCCAAGTACATCGAACGGTTGCTCGCGGGGAGGATCCGATGACTGCGGATGCGCGCGATCCGCGGGCCGGCGACGAGATCGTGCTCGATGAGGTGTCCCGCGCGATCGGTGACATCGCGGCAGGCAGGCCAGTCGTCGTCGTGGACGACGCCGACAGGGAGAACGAGGGCGACATCATCTTCGCCGCGAGCAAGGCGACGCCGGCCCTGCTCGCGTTCACGATCAGGCACACCAGCGGCGTGATCTGCGTGCCGATGCTCGGCGAGGAACTCGATCGGCTTCAGCTTCCGCTCATGACCGCCCAGAACAACGAGCGGATGCGAACCGCGTTCACCGTCAGCGTGGACGCGCGGCACGGCGTGACGACGGGAATCTCGGCCGCCGACCGGTCTAGGACGGTCCGGACGCTGGTGGACTCGGCGACCGAGCCTTACGAGCTGGTCAAGCCGGGCCATGTGTTCCCGCTTCGCTATGCCGACGGCGGGGTGCTGCGCCGGCCTGGGCACACCGAGGCCGCGGTGGACCTGGCCAGGCTGGCCGGGCTGCCGCCCGCCGGGGTGCTCGCCGAGGTGGTCAACGACGACGGCACGATGAAGCGGCTACCTGCGCTGCGCGCGTTCGCTGACGAGCACGGCCTGGCGCTGATCTCGATCGCCCAGCTCATCGAGCACCGCAGGCACCGCGAGCAGATGGTGAGCCGGGTGGTGCAGACCCAGGTGCCAACGTCCTACGGGCAGTGGCAGGCCTTCGGCTACCTGAGCAAGCTGGACGGCACCGAGCACCTGGCCTTGGTGCTTGGCGACCTGGACAAGCCGGCCGACGCTGGCGCACCCGCCGAGGACGTGCTGGTCAGGATGCACTCGGAGTGCCTGACCGGCGATGTGTTCGGCTCACAGCGGTGCGACTGCGGCACGCAGCTCAACGCCGCCATGGCCGCGATCGCGGCGGAGGGCCGCGGCGTCGTGCTGTACCTGCGCGGTCACGAGGGCCGTGGCATCGGCCTGCTCAGCAAGCTGCGGGCCTACCAGCTCCAGGACGCCGGCGCCGACACCGTGGACGCGAACACCGAGCTCGGGCTGCCGGTGGACGCGCGGGAGTACTCCACCGGGGCGCAGATACTCGCCGACCTCGGCGTGTCCTGCCTGCGGCTGCTCACCAACAACCCGGCGAAGGTCAAGGGCCTGGCCGACTTCGGCCTGAAGGTGACTGGCACGGTGTCGCTGCCGGTCACCCAGACGCCGCACAACCTTCGGTACCTGATCGCCAAGCGGGATCGGCTGGGTCACCTGATCGAGTTGTCGGACCCCGCGACCGCCTCGGCGCAGGCAGCGGGAGACCAGGCAGCGGGAGACACAGCGTGAGCGGGACGGGCCGGCCTGAGCTCGCGGTTCTTGCCGCGGGCAACCTGCGACTGGCGATCGCGGCGACCCGGTGGAACGCGGAGATCACCGATGCGCTCGTGGAGCGGGGGGTGGCAGCGGCGCGCGCCTGCGGCATCGCCGCGCCGCTGGTGGTGCGGGTACCAGGGGCCGTCGAGCTGCCGGTCGTCGCGGCCGAGCTGGCCAGGCGGCATGACGCGGTGGCCTGCCTCGGCGCGGTTGTCAGGGGCGGTACCCCGCACTTTGACTACGTATGCGACGCGGTGACCTACGGGCTGACCAGGGTCGCGCTCGACACAGGGACGCCGGTCGGCAACGGGGTGCTCACCTGTGACACCATCGAGCAGGCCAGGGACAGGTGCGGCCGGGCCGGGAGCGCGGAGGACAAGGGCTGGGAGGCGGTGATCGCGGCGCTGGACACCGCGCTGGTGCTGCGTGGCCTGCGCGACGCGGGACAGGGCGCTGCTGGCGCGCGTCCTTAGGGCACCGTCGGTTACTGAGCTTGCTCGGGTGGTGCGGGCTGCGCCCAGATCGCGTCCACCGAGCGCCGGTAGGCATCTAGATCGCCGTCGGCTGCCTCGAGCATGTCGAGCTCGGCCTTGGCTTGCCTGGCGTGGGCAAGGTCATCGGAGCCGATGATCTCGTGGAGGAACGCCGTGGCCCCGTCGAAGTCGCCGAACTCGCAGGCGAGCGTGCTCGCATAGCGGATCATCGTCGCGGGGACCGCAGCCGCCGGGCCCGCCTGCGCTGACAACCTGAACGCGGCCCTGGCGCCGGCCAGGTCGCCGCGCAGGCCTAGCAGCATGCCAAGCGTCCACCCAGAGCCCCTCGCGTAGCTTGGATGGCCGGATTCCGCGGCATGGCGGAACGCGGCGACGGCCGCGTCAAGCGCCCTCGGATCGTCGCGGTTGGCCGCGAGCATCATGCCAAGCGCGTCGGCTGCACCCGGGGCTAGGTCGGGGTGCCCGGAGTCGATCGCCGCCTGATACGCGACCCGTGCGCCGCCAAGCTCGCCCGCCCGCTCAAGCATCTCGGCGAGGGCGATCGCCGCTCGCGGCCCGTACTCGGCGTCACCGGAGTCGATAGCGGCCTGGTACGCCTTCCGCGCCTGGACGAGCCGATACTGGCTGGCCAGCCTGGTGCCGCGGTTGAATGCGGCCCTAGCCATCGGCACAGGTTCGCCGGGTCTAGCAGGGGTTCTCAATCGACGCGGGAATCCCACGAGTCACGCACCCGCCTCGGCTCGGCACCGTCGCCACCAGTTGAGGACAAGTGTGCCAGAACTGGACGCTCCGTCATGGCTGGTCAACGCGATCATCGACGATAGGGCACGCTGGAAGGGCGTAGGCTGAAATCGCCCAGGACAGCCCAGAGGGGACCGGACTTGCGGGATATCCTTAGCCAGATCGTGAAATGGTGGGAGGAAGAGAAAGAGGGGGAATCGTTCGGCCTGGCGACCGTTGTCCAGACCTTCAGCAGCGCGCCGAGGGAGCCAGGTGCCGCGATGGCGGTCGCGCAGTCGGGCGACGTGGTGGGCAGCGTGTCTGGTGGCTGTGTAGAGGGCGCCGTCTACGAGCTAGCTGGCGAGGTCATGGCCAGCGGCCAGCCGGTGTTGCAGCGCTACGGGATCAGCGATGACACCGCCTTCAGCGTGGGCCTGACCTGTGGCGGGATCATCGACATCTTCGTCGAGGCGGTCAGCAGGAAGCAGTACGGCGAGCTCGGCGAGGTAGCCGAGGCGGTCCAGGCCGGGGAGCCGGTCGCGGTCGCGACCGTCATCGCAGGCCCTGGCGAGGTTGGCTCGCGACGGGTGATCTGGCCGGCCGGCCGCGATCCGCGGGCGACCGGGACGCTCGGGTCGAGTGACAGGCTCGACCAGGCGGTAGACGACGATGCCAGGGGGATGCTCGCGCAGGGCCTGACCGGAGTGCGCCGCTATGGTCCCGAGGGCGAACGCCGCAGGGACGAGCTCTCGGTCTTCGTGCAATCCTTCACCCCGCCACCGAGGATGCTCGTGTTCGGCGCGATCGATTTCGCCGCCGCGGTCGCCAGGATCGGCAAGTTCCTCGGGTACCGGGTGACGGTCTGCGACGCCAGGCCGGTCTTCGCGACCGCCAGCAGGTTCCCCGAGGCCGACGAGGTGGTGACCGACTGGCCGCATCGTTACCTGGCTGGGATCACTACCGACGAGCGCACCGTCATCTGCGTGCTGACGCACGACCCCAAGTTCGACGTGCCCGTGCTCGAGGTCGCGCTGCGCGTTCCCGCCGCGTACGTCGGCGCGATGGGCAGCAGGCGGACCCACGAGGACAGGCTGGAGCGCCTGCGCGAGGCGGGGCTGGCCGAGCCTGAGCTGGCCAGGCTGAGGTCGCCAATCGGGCTCGACCTGGGCGCCAGGACGCCCGAGGAGACCGCGGTCGCCATCGCAGCCGAGCTGATACAGCTCAGGTGGGGTGGCACCGGCCAGGCACTCTCGGCGACCGGCGGGCGCATTCATCACGACTAGGAACGGTCGCCGTAGGCTGATGCGGTGCCAATGATGTCGGACGCGCCCGGCGGGCTCGCGGGCGAGCCAGGGGGCGCGACCCGCGCTCTAGGCGTCGCCGGCTTGCTGCTCGCGGCCGGCCAGGGGAGCAGGCTCGGCCGGCCTAAGGCGACAGTCCGGCTTGGTGGTCAGACGCTGGCCGAGCGCGGGATCGGGCTGTTGCGCGCCGGGGGAGCCGATCCGATTCTGGTGGTATCCGGGGCCGTCCCCATCAGCCTGCCCGGTGTCGGCATCGTGCACAATCCCGACTGGCCGTCGGGCATGGCCTCGTCGCTGCGGGCCGGGCTTGCTGCGCTGCCCGCGAGCAGCGCCGCCGTCGTGATCGCGCTCGTCGACCAGCCGCTGATCGGCGCCGAGGCGGTGCGGCGGCTAATCGCGGCGTTTGACGCGGGCGCGGAGGTGGCCGTTGCCTGCTACGCAGGCCGGCCGCGCAACCCGGTGCTCATCGCCAGGGCGCACTGGGCCGATGCCGCGGCGGCCGCTCAGGGCGACATGGGCGCGCGCGCGTTCTTGCGCGCGCGCGAGGCCATCGTCACGCCGGTGGAATGCGGTGACACCGGCCGGGCGGACGACCTGGACACCCCTGAGGACCTGCGCAAGCTCGCCAGCCTGGTCACGCCCGCGCAAGCACCTGGAGCCCCCAGGCGTGCGTGACGCTGTCGCCTGGCGCGAGCGTGAGCACGTCTTCGCCGGTGACAAAGGCGTTGGGCGGGCACGTCATGGGCTCGACTGCCAGCGCTCGCCTGCGCAGCTCGCCTGCCAGGCCATCGCCGGTGAAGACCTGGAGCCACCCATAGCCCGGCCCGGCCCACAAGCCGATGGTGGTCTCCGGCCCGGTCAGGCGGGCCCACGCGCGCCCGGAGGAGTCCCTGGTCAGTCCGGTCAGCGCGTGATCGAGGCTAGTGTCGCCGATCGGCCTGGCGGTGCGGAAGTCGAACGGGGACCCTTCGACGTGCCGCGCCGGCCCGGCCGGGATGCCGCGGTCGTCGGTCGGCAGCCAGCGCGCGGCGGGCAGCTCAAGCTCACAGGCGTCCACCGATGGCGGGCCGGCGCTCAGGTAGGGATGCGATCCGGTGCCGTAGGGCGCTGGCCGTGAGCCCGCGTTCTCCGCTGTGACGGCGACCGCTAGGCCCGCCTTGGCGTCGAGCCGGTAGGTGACAGACAGCGACAGGCAGAACGGATAGCCCGGCCGCCCGTGCAGCACGTGGCGCAGCGTGACCCGGTCCGCGCTGGCCTGGCCGGCCGTGGACTGGACCGTCCCGGCTGGCGCGGGCGCCCAGTTCGCCCACCGGGTCAGGCCATGGATGGCGTTGCCGCGAGCCGCCTCGCTCAGCTCAAGCTGGAACGCGGCGCCGCCAAAGTCGTATCGCCCGCCGTCGATCCGATTCGGCCAGGGTGCGAGCAACTGTCCTGCGGCGGCGGGTGGCAGCTCGTCTGGTTCGTACCCGGTGATCAACGGCCTGCCGCAGTGCGTGAGGCTGCGCAGGCCAGCGCCAAGCTCGGTCACGATGGCCTGGTAGTCCCCGGCCATGATCGCGTGCTGGGTTCCGGTCAGCGGGGTAGTGCGCGACTCGCTCATGGAACCATCATGCCGACCCAGCTCGCGCCTCCCGGCGTCGACCATGATCGGGGACCATTCTCAGTTCGGACAGCTGACTAACGACCACGATCATGGAAATGAGCGGCCGGCGGCGCGAGGGCTCCGGTTCGCACCGCGTCGGCGACGAGAACTCCGAAAAGGTAGAAATAGGCGGATTCCTCGTCCTGGAAAACACGAACCTCGTGGCGTGCGCCCGCCACCGAGTTGAACACCTCGAATCCCTCGTCGGTCGACATCAGGCACATCTTGCCGTCGACCTCATCGCCGATCGCGTACGCGGAGGCCGGGATCGCCGCCTGGCTGGCCAGGTCGGAGAAGATCCGCTGGGTGGGGAGTCGGCGCCGGGTGGCTCGTCGTCTGCGTGGCGGCGCCGGCGGTGCCGCCTGAGGCTGCGCCGCCTGAGGCTGGGCCGCTTGAGGCTGCACCGCTTGAGACTGCGCTGCTTGAGGCTGCGCCGCTCGCGGCGCTACTGGTGCAGGGCTGGGCGCTGATGCCGTCGTCATGGTCGTCGCGGGCTCAGGCGCCGGCGGCATCAGCACCGGGCCAGCCGCGGCTGCTGGTGCCTGCATCGTCATGGTCGTCGCCATGAGCGTGGCCGCCGCTGGCTCGGGCGCAGGAACGGGGGGTAGCTGGACCTGCGGCTGAGCCTGAAGCTCGGCGGCAGGCAGCACCGGCGGTGTCAGGTCGGACAGGTCCGGGGGCGGGACCTCGGCCGGAGCGCCGGCAGCCGAGGCGTCGCCGGCCAGAGCGGGCGCGACGGGCGCAGCGGAGACCGGTGCTGGCAGGTGGGTCGGCGGCGTCCACGATGGCAGCGCGGAGACGGGTGTCTCCTGAGCTGCCTGGTACGCGCTGGCCGACGGCCCCGAGAGGCTGACTGGCTGCTCAGGCAGCGGCAAGACGGCGGGCTGGGGTTGGGAGGGTGGCTCGAGCAGGATGGCGGGCTGGGGTTGGGAGGGTGGCTCGAGGACGATGGCGGGCTGCGGCTGGGAGGGTGGCTCAGCTGGGCCCGGTTGCCTGGGCTGGGCCTGGTCAGCCTGCTTGGACTTCGCCGACCGGCTCGCCGCGGCGGCTCGCCGTGCCTCGGCCTCTAGCGGCAGCGGCGGCTCATCGACGGCCGGTATCGCCACGGCCGACGCGCCAGGCAGTGGCACGCCAATGCCGGCGCGCGTGGTGAGCGGAGCTGGCGGTGCGTCGAGCGGTGCATCGAAGGGCAGCGGGCCGAACGGGGGCAGCGTGTCGAACGATGGCGGCCGTGCGGCGGGCGCGAGTGGTGCCGCCGGATCTTGTGGCATACCGCCGTTGCTCAGGCTGAACGACAGCCGCTGCTCGGTGATGTCGGTGACCTCCTGGCGCGCCGTCACGAGCTCGAACACGCCGCGGTCGACCTCCCAGTAGCCGAGTTGCTCCGCCCGCAAGGCGTCATGACCGAGATAGGCGATGTGCAGCCGGTCGCCGAGATCGTCAAGCACGATGCAGCGATCACCGCGGAACATGCCGACCGGGCGGGACTCGTGCAATGCCTGCACCTCGTCCCTGCGCACGTGCTTGCGCCAGTGCCCGGTCGCAGGCTCGAAGTGCAGGTCCTCGGGCGGCGGGCACGCCGCGAACAGCACCACGTCGGCGTCGGTCGGACCGACGCCCGCCTCGTATGGCGCTCCCTGATAGTTGGCGAGCAACCGGTATCGCATGTGATTAGCCCCCCTCGGCCGGGCGCAGCCAGACCTGTCCGTCGTAGCGGGCGATGAACTCTTCGTGGCCCTTGGTGATCCGGTAGATCTCGGTGCCGACGGGAATCGGCATCAAGTCGACGTAGAGCTCAGGTATGGGGTGCGCTGGCCACGAGGTATAGCCGGTGCCCGTGAACGGCGGCTTGCCCGTCCAGTCGCCGCCGCGATCGGCGGAATAGGGGACCTGGTACGTCGAGGGAGCCGCCACCAGCCAGCGCAGCACGTAAAGCTCGCGCATGTCGGGGCGGAACTCAGAACCCTCGTAGCCAAGGTCGAGTGCGACGTAGAAGTCCGCAGGGTCGGAGAACGCGCAGTCGGCCGCGCGGTAGGCGAAACCCGCGATCACCGCCCGGCGGCCAGTAAGATACGGCTCAACCAGCCGGGGCGGGATCGGCTTTTGCATCAGCGTTCCTGCCTCGACAGGCAGTGGCCCGTGAGGAATGTTCCGCACACGCTCCCCTGTGGTCGTGCTCCAGCATCCGTGTCGAGCCAGCGTACTAGCGCTAGATCCCGTCGAGGGTTGTCGCAACTAGATTAAGATGCCCGATTGCGCCATACGACCGTCCTGCGAGAAGTGCCTCGCTGACGGCGCACTACAGTTGGCCTGTGCTCGGGATCAGCGGCGGCGACCCGGCGTTCCGCGCCGACGACGGCGCGGCTGACCCAGGCGTGTCTGCCGCGCTAGGCGCGTTCGCGGCTGGTCAGGGCAGCGAGCACGCGGCCATGACCGCGCTGGCCGCTAGCCGGCTGCTGGTGCCCATCGTCGCCGTGGCGAGCGCGGGCGAGAAGGCGAGCGAGATGGCGTTGCCGACGCTGATCGGCATGGACGGTCGCCGTGCCGTCCCGGCATTCACCTGCGCGGACACCATGCAGGCCTGGCAGCGGGACGCGCGTCCAGTCCCGGTGGCGGCCAGGGCCGTCTGGCAGGCGGCGACCGAGGATTCTTGCGCGGTGGTGATCGACGTCGCTGGCCCGGTGCCATTCGCTGTCGAGGGCGCCAGGCTGGCCGCGCTTGCCCGCGGTGAAGCCGCACCGCTTCCCTGGGCCGACCCCGACGTGCGCGAGGTCGTGACTGCCGTGCTCGCCAGCCACCTCGAGGTCGCCTCGTTCGGGCTTGGACCTGGCAGCGGCGACAGCGATCTGGCGATCGAGATGACGCCCGCCGAGGACGGAGCTCACTGCGATGTGGGCGAGCTTGCCGAGTCGGTGGCTGCCGAGGTGATGGCGAGGCTAGGCAGCAGGCTGCGGCGCGGCCTGGAAATCTGGCTAGGCTGACCCGCATGTTGCGCTGGCTGACCGCGGGGGAGTCGCACGGCCGTGCCCTGGTTGCCGTGTGCGACGGCGTGCCGGCCGGAGTCGAGATCACCACCGCCGACGTGGCCGCCGCGCTCGCGCGCCGTCGCGCCGGGTACGGCCGCGGCGCCCGGATGAAGTTCGAGCAGGACGAGGCCGAGATCACCGGCGGGGTGCGGCACGGGATCACGCTCGGCGGACCCGTCGCGATCCGGGTGGCGAACTCTGAATGGCCCAAGTGGGTGTCGGTGATGTCACCCGACCCTGTTCCGGCCGCCGAGCTGGCCGGGCAGGCCAGGAACGCGCCGCTCACCAGGCCGCGGCCGGGCCACGCCGATCTGGCCGGGATGCAGAAGTACGCCTACGCCGACGCCCGGCCGGTCCTGGAGCGGGCCAGCGCCAGGGAGACCGCGGCCAGGGTGGCGCTAGGCGAGCTGGCCAGGAGGTTCTTGCGGCAGGCGGTTGGCGTGTCGATCGGCAGCCACGTCGTCGCGCTCGGTGGCGTGACCGTCCGCGACGACTGCGTGCCGGGCCCTGGTCAGTTCGCGGCCGTGGACGCGGACCCGGTCCGCTGCCTCGATCAGGCGGCGAGCGCGGCGATGCAGGCCGAGGTCGACGCGGCCCGCAAGGACGGCGACACGCTCGGCGGGGTCGTCGAGGTGGTCGTGCACGGCATGCCACCTGGCCTTGGCAGCCACGCGCAGTGGGACCGGCGGCTGGACGGCAGGCTGGCCGGAGCGCTGATGAGCATCCAGGCGATCAAGGCCGTCGAGATCGGCGACGGGTTCGCGTCGGCCGCGCGCCGCGGCTCGGTGGCACATGACGAGATCGAGCCAACCCCGGCCGGGCCGCGCAGGCTGACCAACCGGGCGGGCGGCATCGAGGGGGGCATGAGCACGGGGGAGCCGATCCGGGTGCGCGCGGCGATGAAGCCGATATCGACCGTTCCCCGCGCCCTTGCGACCGTGGACGTCAGTACCGGGGAGCCCGCCAGGGCCATCAACCAGCGCAGCGACGTCACCGCCGTGCCCGCCGCCGGGGTGGTCGCCGAGGCGATGGTCGCGCTGGTGCTCGCCGATGCGGCGCTCGAGAAGTTCGGCGGCGACCACGTGACCGAGGTCCGCAGGAACCTGGACGGCTTCCTGCGGACGCTGGTGTCCTGGTGAGCGGGCAGGCGGGGACGGGGCCGGTGGCGATCCTGATCGGCCCGCCCGGGGCGGGGAAGACCACCGTGGGCGGGTTGCTGGCCGGACGGCTCGCGGTCAGCTTCACCGACACCGATGCCGTGGTCGAGGCGGGCGCGGGCAAGCCGGTCAGCGAGATCTTCATCGAGGACGGCGAGCCCGCCTTCCGCGAGCTCGAGCGCACCGCCGTCGCGCGCGCGCTGGCTAACAGCGACGGGATCGTCGCCGTCGGTGGCGGCGCCGTGCTCGACCCGAGGACGCAGGGCCTGCTGGCCGGCCAGCCGGTCGTCTATCTGGAGACCGGCTTCGCCGCCGCCGCCAAGCGAGTCGGCCTCGGCCAGGCCAGGCCGTTGCTGATCGGCAACCCGAGGGCGACCCTGAAGGCGTTGCTCGACCAGCGGCTGCCGGTCTACCAGCGGCTGGCCGTCGTCACCGTGGGCACAGACGAGCGCACGCCCGAGCAGGTCGCAGCCGAGATCGCCGGGTGGCT
>JASIBM010000509.1 GCA_030045175.1 Streptosporangiaceae bacterium
CCGACCGGCCGGCGCTTGTACATCGTGTAGAACGAGACCACGGCGGTGACCTCGGCCTCAGACAAGCCCAGTTGCCCAGCGCAGAACGCGATGCCCTCGGCGGAGACGAACCCCTCTTCCGCCTGCACCAGGTGCAGCAGCGGCAGCAGGGCCGAGCGTGACTTCGGGTACCTGGCGATGATCTCCTTGGCATCCGATTCGAGGCCTGACAAGTCAGTCATTCCCGCCCACCGCCTCTGTATTTCCCACCCATCCCGGCCTCACCCATCCCACCCTCACCTGTCCACCCCTCCCATGACCGGGTCGATGCTGGCGACAGCGGCGATCACGTCAGCCACCAGGCCGCCCTCGCACATGACCGACACCGACTGGAGGTTGGTGAACGAAGGATCGCGGAAGTGCGCCCGGTAGGGCCTGGTGCCTCCGTCGCTCACGACGTGACAGCCGAGCTCGCCCCTGGGCGACTCGACGGCCGCGTAAGCCTGCCCGGCCGGCACCCTGAAGCCCTCGGTGACGAGCTTGAAGTGATGGATCAGCGCCTCCATCGACTGGCTCATGATGTGCGCGATGTGGTCGGCGGAGTTGCCCATGCCGTCCGGTCCGACGGCCAGCTGGGCCGGCCAGCCGATCTTGGCGTTGCCGATCATCACGGGCTCGCCTGAGCGAGCCCCGGCCAGCCTGTCGACGCACTGCTCGATGATGCGCAGTGACTCATCGATCTCGTCCATCCTCACCAGGTACCTGCCGTAGACATCGCAGCTGTCCCTGGTGGGGACGTCGAAGTCGTAGGTCTCGTAGCCGCAGTATGGCTGGCTCTTGCGCAGGTCCCACGGCAGCCCGGCGGAGCGCAGGATCGGCCCGGTGATGCCGAGCGCCATGCAGCCGGTCAGGTCCAGGTGGGCGATGTCGCGGGTCCGGCGCAGGAAGACGGGGTTGGCGTCGAGCAGCTTGCGGATCTCACCGAACAGCGGCGGCACGATGCGGATGAACTCGCGCAGCTTCTCGATCGCGCCTGATGGCAGGTCCTGGGACACGCCGCCTGGCCGCACGTACGCGTGGTTCATCCGCAGCCCGGTGATCAGCTCGAACAGGTCGAGCACCTTCTCGCGCTCGCGCATCCCGTAGATGAAGATCGTGGTGGCGCCGATCTCGAGCCCGAACGTGCCGATCGCGGTCAGGTGCGAGGAGATCCGGTTCAGCTCCATCAGCAGCACCCGCAGCACGCTGGCCCGCTCGGGCACCTGGTCGGTGATCCCGAGCAGCCGCTCGACGGCCAGGCAGTAAGCGGTCTCGTTGAACAGCGGCGACAGGTAGTCCATCCGGGTGCAGAACGTGACGCCCTGCGTCCAGGTGCGGAACTCCATGTTCTTCTCGATGCCGGTGTGCAGGTACCCGATCACCGGCCGGATCTCGATCACCGTCTCGCCGTCCAGGGTCAGGATCAGCCTGAGCACGCCGTGGGTCGACGGGTGCTGCGGACCCATGTTGACGATCAGGTGCTCTTCGCCGCGGCCATCGGTGACGTCGTCTGCCGCTGCGACGATCTCGTCCCAGTCCTGGCCGCCTACGTTGTAGACGCGCTCGGTATCGGTCGGGGGAGTGGACGTCATTCGTACGACCTCCGCTCATCGGGCGGAGGGACGGTGGCGCCGCGGTATTCCACCGGGATGCCGCCGAGCGGGTAGTCCTTCCGCTGCGGGTGGCCCTTCCAGTCGTCTGGCATCTCGATCCTGGTGAGGGCCGGGTGGCCATCGAAGACTATGCCGAAGAAATCCCAAGCCTCGCGCTCATGCCAGTCGCAGGTCGGGTACACGTCGACGACGGAGGGGATGTGCGGATCGGCGTCGGGGGCGGTCACCTCGAGCCTGAGGCGACGGTTGTAGGTGATAGAGAGCAGGTGGTACACAGCGTGCAGTTCACTGCCGGCCTCGGCCGGGTAGTGCACGCCGCCGACGCCAAGGCACAGCTGGAAAGCCAGCGCCGGGTCGTCGCGCAGCGCCCTGGCTACCTCGACTACATGCTCACGGCGCACGTAGAGCGTCATCTCGTCGGCCGCGACGAGCACCCGCTCGACGGCGGCGCCGAAGCTCGACCCCGCCGAGCTCAGCGCGGCGCCGAGCGCGTCTGTCACCTCGTCGAAGTACGAGCCGTAGGGCGGCTCGCTCGCCAGCGGCGGTGCCAGCCTGACCTGGAGCCCGCCGTAGCCCGAGGTGTCGCCCGTGGTGTGCGTGCCGAACATGCCAGTGCGGATCACGGGCTCGGCGAGCCGCTCTTCGCGCTCGGCTATCTCCCCTGCGGTGCTGCCCTGGGGGGACACAGCGTCGCCCGGGGACACCCCGGACCCCGATGGCCCTGGACCCCCCCGAGGCTCGTCATGGCGCGGCTCGGTCACTGCGGTACTCCAGCTTGCCGTGGGTTCACCTGATCGCCGGCCGCGCCGGCCGGGCGAAGCTGCGGCAGCAACGGCAGCCTGCGCAGCCTGGCCTGCTCGAGCTCGGTGATCTGCCGTTCCCTGTTGACCCCGAGCTTGGAGTTCTGGATCTTGTCGTGCAGCTTGACGATCGCATCGAGCAGCATCTCCGGCCTGGGCGGGCAGCCGGGCAGGTAGATGTCGACGGGCACGATGTGGTCGACGCCCTGGACGATCGCGTAGTTGTTGAACATGCCGCCGCTCGACGCGCAGACGCCCATCGAGATGACCCACTTGGGCTCGGACATCTGGTCGTAGATCTGACGCAGCACCGGCCCCATTTTCTGGCTGACCCGCCCGGCCACGATCATCAGGTCGGCCTGGCGCGGCGTGTTGGACGCCCGCTCCATGCCGAACCGCGCCAGGTCGTGCCGCGGCCCGCCGGTCGCCATCAGTTCGATCGCGCAGCAAGCCAGGCCGAAGGTGGCCGGCCAGACCGAGGACTTGCGCGCGTATCCCGCCAGCTTCTCCACCGATGTCAGCAAGACGCCGCTCGGTAGCTTTTCTTCAAGGCCCATTGGCTAATCCCACTCCAGACCGCCGCGCCGCCACACGTACACGTAGGCGACTAGCACAGTGGCGACGAAAGTGACCATCTCGACGAGGCCGAACACGCCGAGGTGGCCGAAGGCGACTGCCCACGGGTACAAGAAGATGATCTCAATGTCGAAGACAATGAAGAGCATCGCGGTCAGATAGTACTTGATCGGGAACCTGATCCCGGCTGGCTGACGGGTCGGCTCGATGCCGCACTCGTAGGCCTCGAGCTTGGCCCGGTTCCACCGCTTCGGGCCGGCGATCGAGCCCGCGACGAGCGAGAAGACGGCAAAGACCGTGGACAGTGCGCCGAGCACGATGACCGGCACGTAGTAGCTCATCGGCTCCGTCACCTCCTTGTCTCGCCGCGCCGCCGTCTGGCTGCGCGGCCTCGCGTTAACCCGGGCTCGTCGATCCGGCGCCAGGCGCCGTCACGCCGCCGGCGTCATCTTAGACAGCGCGTTGATGACCCGGTCGACCGCGTCGCCGCCGCGGGGCTCAGTCAGGTTACCTAGCAACTTCATCGTCATCCGCATCACCGCCGGACGCTTGATGCCGTGCTTGGTCGCGAACCTCATGAAAGACGGGTTTCCGATCGCCTTCACGAATGTCCGGCCCAGAGTGTAGTAGCCGCCGTAAGCGTCCTTGAGCGCCGCCGGGTAAGACTGGAGCACACGCTCGGCGCCGCCTGCGGTAGGCCGGCCGAGCGCCTGGACGATCGTGCGCGCGGCGAGCTCCCCTGACTCCATGGCGTAAGCGATGCCCTCGCCGTTGAACGGGTTTACCATCCCACCCGAGTCTCCCACCAGCAGCATGCCCCTGGTGTAGTGCGGGGTCCTGTTAAAGCCCATCGGCAGCGCCGCGCCGCGCACCGGCTGGGTCCTGTTGTCCTCGCTGAACCCCCACTCGGCAGGCATCGCGGCAAGCCACCGGCGCAGCAGCGCGCGGTAGTCGATGTGGCCGAACGACTCGGACGTGTTGAGCAGGCCGAGCCCGACGTTGGACGTGCCGTCGCCCATCCCGAATATCCAGCCGTACCCCGGCAGCAGGCTCTTGCCGTCCCACAGGTCGAGCCATGCCTCGAGGTAGTCATCGTCGTGCCTGGGCGAGGTGTAATAGGTTCGCACCGCTACGCCAAGCGGCCGGTCGGCGCGCTTGTGCAGGCCCATGGCAACCGACAGCCTGGACGAGTTACCGTCCGCCGCGATGACCAGGCGCGCGCCGACCAGCCGTTCCTTCCCTGATTGCCTGGCCGCCTCGCGCACGGTGACGCCGGTGACGCGGCCGGTCCGCTCGTCTAGGACGGGGCCGGTGACCGCGGTGTTCTCAAGGAGCCTGGCGCCGGCCTTCTGCGCGTGCCTGGCGAGGATCTGGTCGAAATCGGTCCGGGCCCGGACCATCCCGAACCCGGGGTAGGCCGACAGGTCCGGCCACGCGAGCTCGATCCGGCCGCCGCCGCCGATGATGCGCAGGCCCTTGTTGCGCAGCCAGCCGTCGCTCTCGCCGATCGGAACGCCCATGGCGGTCAGCGCCTTGACCGCGCGGGGGGTGAGCCCGTCGCCGCAGATCTTCTCGCGCGGGAAGCTGGTCTTCTCGAGCAGCAGCACATCGAGTCCGGCGGTCGCCAGGTGATGGGCCGCCGCCGACCCGGCCGGGCCGGCGCCCACGATGACGACGTCCGCCGAGTCCGACGACCCGGCGGCGGTTGACCCGGCACGGCGATTGCGGCCTTGAGTACCACGGGCCTGGCTGGCCCGAGCTTGGCTAGCGCTGGCCTGGCCTGCGCGGGCATGGCTAGCACCGGCCTGGCTGGCGCGGGCGTTGCTCGTTCGGCCGTCGCGGTGTACCGGGGGGTTATGGTCGGTCACTACCCCGCCAATCTTGTGAACGCCTTCACAAGTACAGACTGGGCCACAGTCTAGCCGCCCGCCGGGTGCCGGCCCGAACGGGGTCGGTTCGGGTCAAGTTTCCAGGCCGGTCGCCTGGCAACGTGCACGGCGATGACGCCAAGGGTCAGGTTGCGGTAGCTAACTGCCGACCAGCCAGCCTCGGCTATCTTGTCCGCCAGTTCCTGCTGGCCCGGCCAGTCCCTGATCGACTCGGCCAGGTAGGAGTACGCCTCGGCGTTGGGCGAGAGCCTGCGCGCGACCATCGGCAGGGCCCTGGCCAGGTAACCCTGGTACACGGAGTCCAGCCACCGGCCAGGCAGGTGGCTGAACTCGCAGATGACCAGCCTGCCGCCCGGCCTGGTGACGCGGAGCATCTCGGCCAGCGCGGCGCCCGTGTCGGAGACGTTGCGCAGGCCGAAGGAGATCGTCACCACGTCGACCGCCTGGTCAGCGAACGGCAGCGCAAGCGCGTCACCGGCCACGAAGCTGAGCTGCCCCGCATCCGTTGCCTGCGCGGCCTGCCTGGCTGCCCCGACGCCGAGCATGCCTAGCGAGAAGTCGCACGCGACGCACCGGGCTCCCGAGGTGGTGAAGGCCCGTGACGAGGTACCCGTGCCTGCGGCGATGTCGAGCACGACATCGCCCGCGCGGGCGGCCACGAGCCTGGCCACGATCGACCGCCAGCGACGGTCCTGGCCGAGCGACAGCACGTCGTTGAGCAGGTCGTAGCGCTCGGCGACCGCGTCGAACATCGCGGACACCTCAGCCGGGCGCTTGTCCAGCTGAGCGCGGGTCACAGCAGGTCCGGGCGCTGCCATGGCGCGCCGAGCACGTGCTCGGCCAGGAACGCGAAGACTGTCTCGTACCAGACCCTGATGTCGCCTGGCTTGAGTATCCAGTGGTTCTCTGCTGCGAAGTACAAGAACTTGGCGTTCTTGCCGCGGGAGGCGAGATCTGCGTACATGCGCAGCGCCTCGCCCACCGGCACCCGGTAGTCCTTGTCCCCGTGAATGATCAGGATCGGCGTGACGATGCGGTCCGCGGATAGGTGCGGCGAGTTGGCGGCATAACGCTCCGGCTCGGTCTGCGGGTGACCAAAGATCCGCCTCCAGAAATACGGCGAATCGGTCGTTCCGAACATCTGATCGAGTGCCCAGAGCCCGGCGTGGCTCACGATAGCGGCGAACCTGTCGGTATGACCGGCGATCCAGTTCGCCATGTACCCGCCGAACGACCCGCCCATCGCCGCGGTCCTGGTGGCGTCGATCTCGGGCAGGCCCACGACCATGTCGGTGAGCGCCATCACATCGGTGAACGGCTTGTCTCCCCAGGCGCAGTGGCCTCGTGCGATGAATTCCTGGCCGTACCCGGTCGACAGGGCAGGGTCGGGCAGCAGCACGGCGTAGCCCCGCGCCGCCATCAGCCACGGGTTCCACCGCCATGACCACGCGCTCCAGCTCATCACCGGGCCACCGTGCACCCACACGAGCAGCGGCGCAGGGGACTGCGCCGCGGGCAGCACGAGCCAGCCGCGCACCCGCGCGCCGTCGCCGGCCGTGGTCCATACCTCGCGCACGTGGCCAGGCACCTGGACCTGCCCAGCCGGGCTCAGCAGCCGCGCCGGGTCCGCACCCGGGTTACTTGCGTCGATCCTGACCGGCGCCGGCGGCTCGGTGATCGATGATCGCAAGGCATAGACGAACGACCCGTCCGGCGCGGGGCACAGGTTGTCGTAGGCGGCGTCATCCGTGGTGATCTTGGTGACCTCACCGCTCTGGATGTCGACCCGGTACACCGGCGTCCGGCCAGCGTCGTCGGCCGTGAAGTACAAGGAACGGGAATCCGGGGCCCATGCCGTGGTCAGCGGGCGACGGTCGAATCCGGGCAACAGGTCACGCGGCTCGCCTTCCTGGCCCCGGGCGCCTGCGTCGAGCGCGGCGATGACCAGCGTCACGTCTCCGGGCCGCCGCATGGTGTCGTGCTCGGTCCTGATCGCCACAAGCAGCCGGCCGTCGGGGGAGACCCTCGGTTCCCTGAAGTCACTGCCCGCGGCGCCGAACACGACGCGGCGGCTGGCCGTCGCCACGTCGATGGCGACTACCTCGGCCCGCTGGTCGCGCTGTGCGTCGGCTACCCACCAGCCGGTGACGGCGACGGTTCCGTCGGGTGAGGCGCAGAAAGCCTGATCGTCGAGCGCCCGCCCGGGATCGGGAGTAAGGTCGCGCATCCCGCCATCGGACGGCCCGGTGTCGGCCGACCCGGTGCCCGCCGCGCCGACGGGATCTGACACCACGCCGGCGAGCAGCCTGCGCTGGTCGGGGCCCAGGTCATGGTCCCAGAACCGGACCAGGCCATCCTCGTGCAAGATCGCGGTCACCCCGGTGTCCGCTCGCGCCTTGCGCCGCGCGGCATCCTCGTCGGCGCCGTCGGTGCCGGCGAACGCCGGGACGCCGAGCAGGAAGGAACGCGCTGCCGCGGCCACAGCCAGCCCGTCGACGCCGCCCGGCGGCGCGGCCAGCCTGCTTGCCTCGCCGCCCGCCGCTGGCAGCAGCCACAGGGCCGACTTAGCCTCGGCATCACCGTCAATACCCTGCGCGGCCTCGGCTTCTCGCCGCTTGGAGAGGAAAAGCAGCGACCCGTCGGGCAGGAACCACGGATCTGACTCGCCTTGCGCGGATCGGGTCAGCCTGACCGGCGCCGCGGCATCTGGCGTGCCAGCCGGGCGGACGTCGACGCGCCAGATGCTAGTGGTGAATTTCTTCGGCTCCGGGCCGAGTGCCTGGACGGTCGCCGCCAGCCAGCCGCCGTCAGGCGCCAGGCGCAGCGAGGTCAGCCGGGGAATCGCGAGGAAGTCACCCAGATCGCTGAACTGGGTAGCGCCGGTGGCCACGTGCTCAGCCTGCTTCGGTGATCATGGCGGCGCCCACGGTCGCGTTGGTCGCCTCGTCGACCAGGATCACGCCGCCAGTCATCCGGTTGCGTGAGTACGGATCGCAGAAGACCGGCTGGGTCAGCCGCAGCGTCACCCGGCCGATCTCGTTGAGGCCAAGCTGGCTCGCCGCCTCGTCCCTGTGCAGCGAGTTGATGTCCAGCCGGTAGCCGATGTCCCGCACCATCGCCTTGACCGTCCTGGTCGTGTGCTTCACGATGAGCCGGCTTCGCGGTGTCAGCCTGGGCGCGTCGGTCATCCAGCAGACCATCGCGTCGACGTCCTGGGTGACATCGGGCCGGTTGTGCGGCCGGCAGATCATGTCCCCACGGGAGATGTCGAGATCGTCCTCGAGCAGCAGCGTCACCGACATCGGCGGGAAGGCCTGCTCGACCGGGCCAGACGCGGTGTCGATCCGTTTGATCCTCGTGGTCAGCCCGGACGGCAGGTGCATGACCTCATCACCGGGCTTGAGCACGCCACCTGCCACCTGGCCCGCGTACCCGCGGTAGTCGTGCAGGTCAGGATCGGTGGCCTGATGCGGCCTGATCACGTACTGCACGGGAAACCTCACGTCGATCAGGTTCCGGTCCGACGCGATGTGCACGTGCTCCAGGTGATGCAGCAGCGATGGCCCGTTGAACCACGCCATGTTGGCCGAGCGCTCGACCACGTTGTCCCCGTGCAGCGCCGAGATCGGAATGAAGGTGAGGTCGCCGATCGACAGCTTGGCGGCGAACGCCGTGAACTCCTCGACGATCCGCTCGAAGGCCGCGGCGTCGTAGCCGACCAGGTCCATCTTGTTCACGGCGAGAAGCAGGTGCGGCACCCGCAGCAACGTGGTGAGGAAGGCGTGCCGCCTGCTCTGCTCGGTGAGCCCGTTCCTGGCGTCGACCAGGACGACGGCCAGGTCGGCCGTCGACGCCCCGGTCACCATGTTCCTCGTGTACTGAATGTGGCCAGGCGTGTCGGCGATGATGAACTTGCGTCGTGGCGTCGCGAAGTATCGGTAGGCAACGTCGATCGTGATGCCCTGCTCGCGCTCCGCCCGCAGCCCGTCGGTCAGCAGCGCGAGGTTCGTGTAGTCCTCGCCCCGCTCCCTGCTTGTCCGCTCGACCGAGGCGAGCTGGTCCTCGAAGATCGCCTTGGAGTCGTAGAGCAGCCGCCCGATCAGCGTCGACTTGCCGTCATCCACCGAGCCGGCGGTGGCCAGCCGCAGGATGTCCATCGCACGGGCGGCGCCGTCCCGATCAGCCCTTTGCGCCGTCATCAGAAGTAGCCCTCCCGCTTGCGGTCTTCCATCGCCGCCTCGCTTGACCTGTCGTCGGCGCGGGTCTGCCCGCGCTCGGTGATCCTGGTCGCCGCGATCTCGTCGATCACCTCGGCCAGCGTCGTGGCCGACGACTCGACCGCGCCCGTGCAGGTGATGTCGCCGACCGTGCGGTACCTGACCATCGCATCGAACGCAGGCTCGCTCTCGGCCCTGCTCACGAACGGATGGTCGGCCAGCAAGATCCCGTCGCGCTCGAAGACGCGCCTGCGGTGCGCGAAGTAAATCGACGGGATCTCGAGTTGCCTCCTGGTGATGTAGTGCCAGATGTCTAGCTCGGTCCAGTTGGACAGCGGGAACACCCTGATGTGCTCGCCACGGCGGATCCGCGTGTTATATAGGCTCCACAGCTCGGGTCGCTGGTTCTTCGGGTCCCACTGGCCAAACTCGTCACGGAACGAGAACACGCGCTCCTTGGCCCGCGCCTTTTCCTCATCGCGCCTCGCCCCGCCGAACACGGCGTCGAACCTGTGGTCCGCGATCGCGTCGAGCAGCGTGGTGGTCTGCAGCCGGTTCCTGCTCGCCCACCGGCCGCTCTCCTCCACCACCCGGCCAGCGTCGATGGATTCCTGCACGGATGCCACGATCAGCCGGACGCCCAGTTCGGCGGCCCTTGCGTCCCTGAACGCGAGCACCTCGTCGAAGTTGTGCCCGGTGTCGACGTGCATCACAGGAAACGGGATCTTGGCCGGCCAGAACGCGCGCTCGGCGAGCGCGAGCATCACTATCGAGTCCTTGCCGCCGGAGAAGAGCAGCACGGGCCGCTCGAATTCGGCGGCGACCTCGCGGATCACGTGGATCGCCTCAGACTCGAGCACGTCGAGCTGGGTGAGCTGATAGTCGGTGCGTGGCGTCGTCATCTGGCGGGCTCCGGAAGCGATTCAGTCAACGGACCGGCGCAAGGCTGGCCTCAAACCGATACCGCCCTGATCGCGTCGAGCATCCGACCAGCTAGCGGCGATGGACAGATTAGGATATCCGGCATCCAGGGCTTCTCGCAGTTGTAGCGCAGACTCGAGCCGTCGATCCTCGACGCGTGCAATCCGGCCGCCTTGGCAACGGCCACGGGAGCGGCCGAGTCCCACTCATACTGGCCGCCGGCGTGGACGTAGGCGTCAGCCTCGCCGGTGATGACGGCCGCCGCCTTGGCGCCTGCGGAGCCGAGCGGCACCAGCTCGGCCCCGAGCAGGTCGGCCAGCCGCCGCACGAACTCGGGCGGCCTCGACCTGGAGACCACCAGCCGCAGTGCTGGCCCGGGTGGACACTCTGCTGGCCGGGGGACACCCCCGAGCCCCCGATGGCCCGGAACCCCCCGCAGTGCTGGCCCGGCGTCGGGCGGCTTGCGGCCGTCGGGCGGCTCGGCGGTGCTGAGCACGGTCCCCTGAGCAGGCAACGCGACGGCGCCAGCGGTCAGCTCACCGCGTTCCCACAACGCCACGTGCACGGCCCAGTCGACCCGGCCGGGCTCGCCGAACTCCCTCGTCCCGTCGAGCGGGTCGATGATCCACACCCGCTCGGCCGACAGCCGGGCAGGGTCGTCGGCGGCTTCCTCGGAGAGCACGGCGTCGCCGGGCCGCGCCCTGGCGAGCTCCGGGGCGAGGAAGGC
>JASIBM010000510.1 GCA_030045175.1 Streptosporangiaceae bacterium
GGCTCCCCCCAGGGCACCCTGCACGAGGGCGCGGCCGACCTGATGGGCGCCTTCGCGCCGAAGCCGACGTTCGACGAGCGGCTGGCCGGATTGCTGCTGGCGCAGCGGCACCTGCACGAGCGGGGCGTCACCGCGTGGCAGGACGCGATCGTCGGGCCGTACCTGGGCTCACAGGACCCGCTGCCCGTGTACCTGGCTGCGGCCAGGTCCGGTCAGCTCACCGCGCGGGTGCGGGGCGCGCTCTGGTGGGACCGGGCCAGGGGCGCGGAGCAGGTCGACGACCTGCTTGGCAGGCGCGAGGCGGGCCAGGCAGGCCGGTTCCGCGCGGACACCGTGAAGATCATGCAAGACGGCGTCGCCGAGAACTACACAGCGGGGATGCTGGAGCCATACGTGGACGCCTGCGGTTGCCAGACCAGCGAGCGCGGCCTTTCCCATGTCGATCCGATGGAGTTGCGCGCGGACGTCACGGCGCTCGACGCGCTCGGCTTCCAGGTGCACTTCCACGCGATCGGCGATCGCGCCGCGCGCGAGTGCCTGGACGCCGTCGCCGCTGCCGCCGCAGCCAACGGGCCGAGTAGTCACCGGCACCACATCGCGCACCTCCAGGTGATCCATCCCGACGACGTGCCCAGGTTCGCCAGCCTCGGGGTGACCGCCAACATGCAGGCGCTGTGGGCCGCGCACGAGCCCCAGATGGACGAGCTCACGATCCCGTTCCTCGGACCCGAGCGCGCCGGGCGGCAGTACGTGTTCGGCGACCTGGTGCGCGCGGGCGCCCGCCTCGCCGCGGGCAGCGACTGGGCGGTCAGCAGCGCCAACCCGCTGCGCGCCATCCACGTCGCGGTGAACAGGTCGCTGCGGGAAGCGACGGGCGCGCAAGCCGAGCCGTTCCTGCCTGGCCAGGGCCTGGGCCTCGCGCAGGCGATGGCCGCCTACACGATCGGATCGGCCTACGTGAACCACCTGGACGACGTGACAGGCTCGATCGAGCCAGGGAAGGCCGCCGACCTGATCGTCCTGGATCGCGACCCATTCGCCGCTCCGCCCGGCGAGATCGGGTCAACCTCGGTGCTCGCGACGTACGTGCAGGGCGAGGCCGTCTACCGGGCGGAGCGGCTGGGTTAGCCAGGTGGTGCACGCGCGGCGCTTGCACGCGCAGTTGCTCGCCGGGCCGCCTGCCAGCTCGGTACTCGACGTGGTGCGCAGGCTGCTCGCCGTGCAGGGCCAGGACCAGCGCGGCGCCAGGCTCGCGATCAGGGCGCGGTCGGCGGGGCTGACCGCCGCGGACGTCGACCGCGCGCTGACCGCCGATCGCTCGCTGCTCATCAGCTGGCTGAACCGGGGCACGCTGCACCTGATAGCGGCCGAGGACTACTGGTGGCTGCACGCCCTGACCACGCCGCCGATGACCACGGCGATCGCCAGGCGGCTGGCGCAAGAGGGGATCCAAGCGGCCGACGCCGAGGCCGCGGTGGCCGTGATCGGCGCGGCGCTTGCCGCGGATGGCCCGCTGACCAGGGGCCAGCTGGCCAAGCGGATCGGAGCCGCCGGCATCAGGACCGAGGGCCAGGCGCTCGTGCAACTGCTCGCCTGGGCCACCGTTCGCGGCATGATCGTACGTGGGCCGATGATCGGCAGCGAGCACGCGTTCGTCCTGGTCAGAGACTGGCTGGGCAGGTGCCCGGCCGCCTTCGAGCCGGGCAGGCTCGACCGTGACCGCGCCCTGGCCGAGCTTGCCCGCAGGTACCTGGCTGGCCACGGCCCGGCCAGCGAGCGCGACCTGGCGAAGTGGGCCGGCCTGCCGCTGGCCGACGCCAGGAAGGGCCTGACCAAGATCAGCGCGGAACTCAGGCCGCGTGCGGACGGCCTGGCCGAGCTGACTTCGGCCGGCTCCGGCGGCGGCGCCGCCGCCGTGCCGCCGCCGAGGCTGCTCGGCGCCTTTGACCCGCTCCTGCATGGCTGGGCAGACCGTGGCCCGGTGCTCGGCTCGCACCGGCAGGTCATCACGGTGAATGGCCTGTTCCGTCCGTTCGCCCTGGTCGAAGGCCGGGCGGCTGGCCTGTGGCGGCTGGCCGGCGGCCAGGTCGACCTCGAGCCCTTCGCCCCGCTGCCCGACCCGGTCACGGCGGCGCTGCGCGCCGACGGCGGCGACGTGATCCGCTTCCTTGAGTCGCGAGGTAGCGCCACCGGCTAGCTAACCAGCAATGGCTAGGAAAGGTCGGCGCCGTTCGAGGCCGCCTGGTAATGGTCGGCCCCGAACGGCGCCCGGCGGCATCAGGCCTTGGCGCAGTTGCTGGCGTCGTACCAGTCGATGGCGATGACAGGCTCGTTGCCTACGACCCAGGCATCGTGGCCAGGGGGCAGCAAGGCGACGTCGCCCGCCTGGATGTCGAACTCGCTGCCGTCCGCCATCAGGGCGCGCAAGGTGCCCGATATGTGGTACATGAAGTGCGGTTGCTCGCACAGGTCGGTGCCGGCGAACGGCTTGATGTGCTCGGTCCACCGCCAGCCCGGCTGGAAGGTGAGCAGGCCGATATCGGCGCCGCCGATCTTCAGCTGCCGCGCCTCGCCGAATTCGAAGGAGCGGGTCTCGTCCGGGGTGCCGAATGACTTGCGTTCTGCCGCGTCACTCATGTGCGATCTCCCTTGCTGGTCGGCCGTCCTCGCTCCCAGCGTGTCCTGTGACGGTTGCGGGCCGCTTACCGCGAGCTGACATGGCCGGCCAGAGTTCAGGACTTGGCGTAGTTGCTGGCGCCGTACCAGTCGACCACGACGGCCGGCTCGTCCCCGACGACCCAGGCGTCGTGCCCTGACGGCAGCGCGGTTACGTCGCCTGGCCGGGCGTCGAACTCGCTGCCATCGGCCATCACGATGTGCAAGGTGCCCTGGATGTGGTACTGGAAATGCGGCGCCTCGCACAGGTCGGTGCCTGCCAGTGGCTTGACGTGCTCGGACCACCGCCAGCCCGGCTGGAGAGTAAGCAAGCCGATGTCGGCGCCGCCGATCTTCAGAATTCGCGCCTCGCCGCGCTCGAAGGAACGGGTCTCGTCCGGGGCGGCGAATGCCTTGTGCTCTGCCGTGCCATTCATGTCTGTTCTCCCTTCATTTACTTGATCGCCCGCGTCAGCTTGTCTGCTGTGCTCATGGGCTCATCCGCGCTCAGCCTGGCCGACCAGGATTGCAGGCTCATTGCAGTTTTCCCGCTGGCTCGCCTTTGGCTCGCTCGCGCGGTCTACGGCCCGCGGGGTTAGATACTCGCATGAAGTCGCTGGCGGTCCGCGTGCTCGGCGACTTCGGCGTCGATGGCATCGAGCCGCAGACGCTGGGCAGCAAGAAGGCACGGCAGGCGCTGCGGCTGCTGGCCCTGGGCAGCGGCCAGGTCGTGCACTCCGACGTGCTCATCGATGCCATCTGGCCGGGCGTCGCGCCAGGCCGGCCGGAAGATCAGCTGGCCGTGCTGATGAGCAGGCTGCGCTCGGTGCTCGGCCGCGACAGGATCGAGCATCGTGACGTCGGCTACCTGCTGCATTACGACTGGCTCGACACGGCTGAACTGGCCCTGCTGACCGACGAGGTGGAGCGGCGCGGCGCCGCGGGCAACGTGATGGGCGCCGCTGCCGCGGCGCGGGTCGCGCTCTCGCTGGTCAGGGGCGCTGGAGAGGCGGCGCCTGCCGCGGGCGACTGGGCCGCGCAGCGGCTTGGCCAGATCGAGCGGCTGCTAGTTCGCGCGCGCGCCGTAGCCGGGCAGGCGCTACTCGTCGCGGGAGACTGGATGGCCGCCGCCGACGCGGCGGCCGCGATGCTGGCGGGTGATCCCTACGACGAGGTGGCACTGCGGCTGCTGCTCCGGGCCCGGGTCGCAGGCGGCCAGGTCGCGGCGGCGCTCGCAGCGTACGCGAGCGCTCGCAAGCGCCTGGCAGACGAGCTAGGCGCGGATCCGTCGCCGCAGACGCAGGCCCTGCACGTGGCCATCTTGCGCGGCGAGCTTGCGGCCCAGCGGCCGGAGCCGACCGCGATCGCCCCTGGCAGCCTGATCGGCCGCGACGACGAGCTGGCCTACCTCGACTCCGTCGCGCTGCGCGCCCGAGCGGGCTCGTTCGAGCTGGCCGTGGTCAGCGGTGAGCCTGGCATCGGGAAGACCGCGTTGCTGCGATGCTGGGCCGGCCGCCGGGCGGCCGCCGGCGAGACGACGCTGATCGCCTCCTGCGGGCCGCTCGACCGGGCACTGCCGCTCGACGCCTTGCTCAGCGCGCTCGGCCAGCTCCTGCGACGGCTCGGGCCTGAGGCGAGCGCCGACCTGCTGGACGCCGACGCGACGCTGGTTGAGCCAGCACTCTGGATCACGCCGAACTCACGCCAGGTGCCGATGCTGGCGGACAGCACTGTCGGTCCCGCGATGTTCTACTCGGCTTTGCTGCGGGTGCTCGGCCGGCTCGCCGGGAGGCAGCCGGTCGCCGTGGTGATCGATGACGCGCACCTGGCCGGCCCGGCGCTTGGAGACTGGCTGCGGTTCGCGCGGCGCGGCGAGATCGCCCTCATGATCGTCGCGGCGATCCGGCCGGGCGAGGGCGAGTCGCTGCCCGGCACCGCGTTCCTTGACCTGGAAGCGCTCGATCACGCCGCGGTCGCCGAGCTGGTGGGGCCGGCCAGGGCGGACGCGCTCTACGCGCGCTCGAAGGGGCACCCGCTATTCCTGACCGAGCTGGCCCAGCGCGCGGCAGACACCGAGCTGCCCGCCTCGCTCGTCGAGTCGGTGTCCGCGCGATGCGACGAGCTAGGCACGGCGGGCGCCTTGCTGCGCACCGCCGCCGTGATCGGGTCCGAGCTCGACATGGACCTGCTGGCCGCCGTGCTCGGCAGGTCCGTCGTCGAGCTGCTCGACGACGCCGAGCTCGCCGTGGCCAAGCACCTGCTGGTCGAGGACGCGGGAGTATTCAGGTTCCGGCACGAGCTCGTGCGCGAGGCGCTGGCGGCCAGCGCGACGGCCGGGCGGTCGGCACTGTTGCACCGGCAGGCGGGCCGTGTGCTCTCCCGGCGCGGAGCCGATCCGGTGACCGTGGCGCGGCACGCCAGGCTGGGCGGTGACCTGGCGCTGGCCGCGCGCGCGCTGCGAGATGCCGCCGCGGTCGCGGCCGAGCGATTCGACCACGCGGGGGCCGAGGCATTGCTCGACGATGCCCTGGCGCTGCAACCTGATACGAGCGGCTGGCTGGCGCGGGCGCGGGTGCGCACCCGCAGGGGCCGCTACGCCGAGGCGCTGGCCGACGTCGAGCTGGCAGGCCCGGATGCGCTCGAGGTCGGCGCCTGGGCGGCATACTTCGACCGCAGGTTCACCCAGGCGGCGCAGTTCGCGCAGGACGGTGCGCTGGCGGCGACGGACGCGCGGGCGCGGGCCAGGTGCCTGACCGTCGGTGGCAGGACGCGGCACGCCGCGGGCGACCTGGCCGGCGCGGAGCTGATGCTCGGCGAGGCGTTCGCGCTCACCGAGGGTCCGGACCGGGTCACGGCAGCGGCCTGGCTCGGCGTGCTACGAGCCCACCAGAGCAGGGCCGAGGAGGCGCTGGCGCTGCTGCGCCCGGCGAGCCGCGGGCATATCGGCGTCGAGCACACTTCGGCGACGCTGCACTCGCTGCTCTTCACCGGGCACGTGCACGCGATCGCCGGCCGTCCGGCGCCCGCGCTTGAGGCGTTCACCAGCTACACGGCCGAGGTGGACCGGCGCCAGGTGCCCAGGTTCGCGGGCCGGGCGGTGAACTTCGCCGGCTGGGTACTGCGCAACCTCGGCGCCAGCCGGGAGGCACTCGACCACCACCACGCCGCGCTCGAGGTCGGACAGCGGCACGGGACCGCGGAGGTCACCATCGCCGCGCTCGAGGACATCGCCGAGCAGGCTATCGATGACGGGGCGCCGGACGAGGCGGAGGCCAGGCTCGCTCAGGCACGGGATCTGCTGCGGGGCGATCTGGTGTTCGGCTGGCGGCTCGAGCTCAAGCACCTGCTGCTCACCGGCCGCCTCGCGCTGCTGCTTGGCAACGGGGAGGCCGCGCTGCGAGCCGCCGCGGACCTGGAGTCCCAGTCGGCCGGGCTCGGCATCCCGCGCTACCTGAGCGTCGCCAGGCTGCTGGCGCACCGCGCGCGCCGGTCCCTCGGCCAGCCCGCCGACTTGCGAGCCGTCGCGCGCGACCTGGACGCCGTGGACCGGGCTGTGGCGATCGAGGCCTGGTGGTGGACCGGCGACGTGGCCGCCGACCTGGGCGTAGCCGACTGGGTCGCGCGAGCCCTGGCCAGGGCGGACCGGCTGGCCAACGCCGCCGGATCACGCTCCGATGGCCTGCGGCAGGCCGCCCGGCGGCGCGCCGACTCCTGGCGGGCCGCTATCGACCAGGGCCCAGGACCGTGATCACGGTGGTTTACCGTTGTATAGGTAGGCTGATCCACCGTGATCATGGTGGGGTGCGGGCCGGCTGGGCTGGCTCGCGACGGGGCTAGCTCACGTGGCTCAGCAGCGGCGCGGCTCGCGCTGCCTTCGCCTCCCACCAGGCGAGCTCGGCGTCGTAGCCACCGAGTGCCTTTTCCCAGCCGAACTGCACGAGCGCTCCGAGCAGGCACAACGCAAGCTGGCGGTCCCACCACCGCTCGGTGTCTATCCCGATCGCCTCGAGCGCGTCGCGGTAGGCCTGGATCGACTCCTCTTTGGACTGCGGGAGCCTGCGGCAGTTGATCGCCAGGTACCAGGCCAGATCGGACAGCGGGGCGCCGCGTCCGGGCTGCTCCCAGTCCAGCAGCACCGTCCTGCCTTCCGCGTCCGTGCCTAGGTTGTCGAGCTTCCAGTTGCCGTGCACGAAGGTCTGGGGTGTGTCCGCGAGAGCCGCCACCAGCGGCCCGGGGTCGCTAGCCAGCGGCGTCACGACCGCTGCGGCGGCCGGCGCCACCCGCGAGAGCAG